>SUST01000008.1 GCA_015063285.1 Thermoplasmata archaeon | reverse complement strand
CTGAAACAAGGCCATCTCTTCCTTAATTTGGTGCAGAGGTTGTTCATCTCGAACTCAGATAGGATCCTCTCCTCCTTAGCATAGGTCAGTTTGTTAGCCGTGATCAGGAAATTGAAGACGTACCTGTTGTAATCGATCGTATCGTCTATCACCTTCCTCTGAGAGGAATCGGGCTCGATCCTCATCTTCACGACTTTATAGCACATCGTCGGATGAGTTGTATCCTTAGAACATAATTGTGCGTCCGGTCCGTCGGTCCTGGTTCAGAAAATGCATGTTTATGTTCATCGTAATGAATACCGCGAAATCGATGGGTTGACATCGCTTGTGCTGCGCGGCGATCGTACAAAGCATTTCCCATCCCTTGAAACAACTTCATTCGACATATGATCCGTATCGGTCCAGAAGTCCGAGGACTCAGATCATTTCCGTATGATACGGAACAAAATTTGACAGTTGATGCCTTTGGGAACACATAATGGATGAACAGTCTGCTGGTATCTGATTCCCGATATGGTTCAAATCAAGAATGAGTGTCGATCCGTATCATATCGCCTGATATGTCCGATCAGAGATGTCCTCCGCCGGTTCGATCCCGCTCATTAATGACAAGTGTCAAATTCTGTCGGTTCCCGTTTTTTAAAATGATTATAGGCAGATGTGTCAAAGTTAGGATTAAGAATGTTGAGTCCGTGTGAACAGGTGTGATGGATGGGGGATCTTGTCCCTCCGTGTCGGTGAGAAGAATGGCCGTAGAACTGAGGAATACGATACCGCAGGATTACAAGGTGCTGTCCGAGGCGATAGACCTCGAATGGAAGTTCTCGACGTATACGAAAGAGAGCGGTCTGCTTATCGCCGAGTATTATCTGGTCCAATGTCTGAACGGTGCGAACCATGCCATCACAGCCACCGTCGACGGAGAGCCAAAAGGGATACTGGTCCTGAAGGGTATGGGCCCAAGTTCGATCGACGTATCTGTACGCAGGAAGGAGCTGGAGGAGGTCCTTTCCGACAACCCCAGCTTCAAGATATTCCTGAAAGCGGATCATGAACTGGAAGAGATGTACGGAAGATTCGTCAAAGAATACAAGTCCTCCGATCTGGCAGAACTGTCGCTGCTCATCTTATGCAAAGATGCCAAGGGCTACGGTCTCGGGCGCACTCTTGTCGAGGAGGCCAAGCGTCTTGTCACCGAGGCAGGAAAGAAAGGCATCTTCTTCTACTCCGACACGGACTGCAATTACGGATTCTATGACCATATGGGTGCCGAGAGGATAGGCTCAGGCAGTATGTCGTATGCCGGAGAACCGCTGACGATGTACGTGTACCGTCTGATGTTCTCCTGAATGTTGGCGATCCTAAGATGTTTTCACAATCAAAGAACCGTCCCAATGGGAAACTCGAAGGAACAGTTGTCCGAGGATGATAAAATCAAGTGGCGGGCCTGAAGGGGCTCGAATGTAAGTGTTGCCAGCATATGCTTTGAAAGAGTCTATTGGGTACCCTTTTTCCTCGGATAGAATGCTCGCAGTCACCCCGCGAAAACTTATTTGATAACGAATCCACCTGTCTCAGAGGCAGCTACGTTCGATGCCCGTTTGGGAAGCATCAGGACATCAACTCTTGGTAACGTCCTCAAAAGTATTCCTAAGCCCAACTTCCGCACAGATAAATCCGGCGATTGGACCCACGAGTCTCAGGAATTCATGTTCGAACTCGTGGAGGAAGACCTTTCTATGCTGGATCCGGAGCTGCAGGCTGAATTCCTGGATTGGGTGGAATCCATGGATTACAACAAGTTCAGGAACAAGAAATCGGGCGAATTCGTCTATGCTCTGGTGGCCAAAAGGGGCAACGTCCCCTATGCGGTCAGGAAGATGAAGAAAAGGAATGCCTTGGTAGACGCCCTGGACGGCAAGGTGTTCGATCACCCCATCCCGGGTTCCCATGATAAGAGGATGACGAGGCTACTATTGATCACACCTACATTCGCACAGTATCTTCTTTCCATGGAGGAGGCGTGGGCATCGTTGCGTTCGACCCCCATCGAGGGATCGAAAACACCTTTCAATCTTTTGAACAAGCTGAATGCGAACATCACCAAGATCTTCGGAAAGCACGGGACCCTGATTGCCAAGGAAGCGCAGGCCAACGGGTATCCCGCCCCTCACATCATCGTCGTTCTTGACAGACCGGTAATGGTCAAGCGTCATGTCGGGAAGGATGGCCGCGTATCCTGGAGGGTATGCGACCCGCACATCCTCAACAGGATAGGCAAGGGGGATATGATGAGGAAGCTCTGCAGAGGCAGCTATAAGGATGCAATTGCTAAGAACCCCATCTGGAGATACGGTTTCATCGATTTCGAGGGCATCGTAACTGAAGAGGGATCCAAATCGGGGAGGGATGCTCTGACGTATCCGTTCAAGTATCTGGTCAAGTGCCTCACGGAGGACGGGTCCAGTTCCATCAAGGATCTGAAGGACATATCCTCGGTGAAGGACAAGAGCCTACGCACGATGCTCTTCACACATCTGGGCAACAAATGCTTCAGAACGAGGGACATCTCATTCGGCAAGGGATTCAAGGACCGTATCGGGATGCTCCCGGAGAAGAAGTCCGACGAACCCAGCCAATGGAAGCGCATCAAGACCATCACGGGGTACGAACACAATTTCATTAAGGCCTTCGAAGAACAGAAAGCGATCGACAGGATGGCCGATATCCTCAGGCAGCAGAAAGCGGAAATCACCCGACAGGAGGTCACATGAGCAGGTATCCGTTCTCGGACAATATCGATGATTATGTCGGGTCCTTGCAGATGACGGAAGAATCCAGTGAATCCGCCAGACGCCGTCTCGGCAATCTCGGGAGGGTGTTCCATCAGCTGAAGACGGAACGCAAGATCCCCTCGGACAGCCCTGCTCGGATAACGGCAGATGATGTCAGGGAATTCACGGAAAGACGCATATCCGACGGAGTATCGGCCAGCACGGTCAGGAGGGACCTCCAGTATCTCGACGGTTATCTGGCCTTTCATGACAACGATGCAGCGGAGATTATCCTCACGGAGGAATAGGGCCGTTCCGAGGATTCGTCGAAGGCGGCATTGGACAGGATCCTCAGGATAATCTCCGGACCCGACAAGCTTCCAAACGATCCGCTGAGAGCTTTCTCGTTCGTGATCCTTGTAATAGTCCTCGGGACGACTCCCGACCGTATCCGCAGATCTGTTCTGATCCATGGTCTGGCCAGTCAGAGCATTATGGATTACAATCTGGAATTCATAGGCGCCGACAACACCTTGCACAACATCAAGCTGGATTTCAGGAGATTGCCTATAATCGAGAGGTACATCAAGCATCTGGTATACAGGAATCAGCTGACAACAAGGATGCCCATGTTCCCTTCGGCGGATCCTCTATTCAGATTCATTAGCCCTAACGATATGCACAGGTACAAACAGGAAGTCCAGAACCATGTCGGTACCGAATTCGATTATCGCATCTGCCAGCGTCTGTTCAGAGAGAGGAAGGTATCCGATGATCCGGAGCATTATGAACAATCTTCGAGGAACCATATGCCGGACATATATTACTCCTATCCGAAGAAGGGAATAGTCGGAAGGATCAGGGATATTTTCTGATTCTCGCCCGTACAGGTCAGTGTCATCTAAATCGGTCGCTGTGCCCAGCGCACCCTGCTCGACGGCCATCGGGCCGAGAGCGGGGGCGCGGGCCAGCCGTAAGTGGGATTTTTGATGAATATGTAGAATGGAGGGTCGGGCGCCGTAGGCTCTGCCGAGGCGCCGGCCCGACCCGGGACGAATCGCGCGAGCGTAGCGAAGCGGGATTCGGACCACGACTTGATAGAGATAACCTGAGTTAAAACCGATTGATGATGAAGCGATAGCTTAGAGATGATGGAGAGGGTTTAACGAAAGGTTATCGTGAATAGGAGATTCCGAATTTTTTTTTCATAAACCTGGTCTAAAACCTATTCTATGTCATCGTTCTATATTCTTCGATAGCTGTGATCATCCATGCACAGTTTGGTTAAGTTTTTATTCTGCCCTTTGACTTTGGTGAATTGGAAGTATCATTTGTATAAGGCCGTCATTTGAAGAAGGAAACTATTGTCTCTATTACCGATCCTATGAATGCCAAATCCGTGTAGCCTTTTTTATGCGACTCTTTTTCTTCTTCTTTCGGGGTATCTTTTTCTTCATCTTTCTTCATCTTTACATCTCTTGTCTTTGTATCTCATTGTCATATAGTAAGAAAGGAAAGCGAGCTCGATCACCGTACACATGACCGGAAGGATGGTGTATGATCCGTCTGCCAAGTCTAGGTAGTATATTAAATTGCAAATTGACCAAACCGAGATTCCAATCACCATCAATATGCGATCGAACAGATCATAATTCTTGATTCTCATCTCGAACTGGGTACCATCATAACGCAGACCTATCGAATCCGCCAATCTCTGAACATCCAGAGAACTAGCGAACCAGCCAAAAACGATGAAGAATAACATGCCAAGCGGAGAATATTTCTTCAATTCTTCATGGTCACATACGAATGTAGCCAGTAATACAAAGAATGCGATAGTGATCAAGCTAAAATAAATGGATCTTCTCCAGCAGTTAAGATATGCATGGCCTGCCCCTGGGATTAAAGACAGAATCATAGCAACAGAACGATTCTTTCCTTCTTCTGTATTATTGAATCTATGAATTCCGTCCATTATAGACGGAATTCCAAAGAAACAAAAAAGGAATATGGATGCAATCGCTATGAAGTCCTTGGAGTAGTAAGAAGTCAATATGACTACAATTAACAGTACTACCCCGAAGGATATTTCAATTAGCGAAAGCACCCTTTTCATTATATCAGCGATATTTTACTCCGTAATAAACTGCTTTGGCCCCGGGTGCTACTGTCGTGTCAACTACAGCCTTTGCTACTTCTTTTGTTACTGTTGTCGCTGTGGTTGTAGCAAGAGTTGCTGCTCCCAAACCGAAGGATAATGCACAACTCCCTATAGAACAGGCAATGGCAGCCTCTTTGTACCCACAATAGTCACATACTAGCGATGCACCGAAAAGGGCCGCTGAAGCAATAAAATTCCACAATCCGCCTTCATATTCCATCTCTTCTTCTGTCATCACCCTTGCTTTCTCGGGGAGGATATCGGACAATCTCCGCTTGGCAAAGGACGATGCGACGGTTGAAGAAATGTTCGATGCCTGTCAGAGGGCCCAATGCATGCCCTTCATATCGAAGATGCCAGGAAGATTCGAGACTTACCTGGAAGAGGGAGGTTCCAACCTGTCTGGAGGCGAGAGGCAGAGGCTGTCAATAGCGAGGGCGTTCCTGAAGGATTCTGACATCCTGGTAATGGACGAGGCCACCAGCAGCCTGGACATGCTGGTGGAGAAGAAAGTGCTCGATGAAATCTTCTCGGATCCCGAACATAGGACGGTCATAATGATAGCCCACCGTCTATCATCTGTGGTCAGATGCGATAGGATTGTGGTCATGGACGATGGAAGGATAATTGAGGAAGGTACGCACGAATCGTTGCTGGCAGCCAATGGATCCTATGCGGAGTTGTGGAACAGTCAGTTCGTTTGCAGTGATTCCGGTCCAGAACGTGGCTGTAATATGTGTCCGGAAAACTCGGTAGGTGCTCTCGGCATGGGTGATGAAGATATCATGGAATACTGATGCGATTCCGAGGGTATGAAGCGGAATAGTTTACGGCCCGATCCGATCGGTTTAAGGAAGGATGGGTGCTCGATTAAATCATCCGACCTCCTGTAGATCGGTACTAGCCGTCTCGTCCGCTTCATCGATGGAATCAGATCATGCCGTTTTCTTTCATAATCGCGACATGCTCCTCGTGCTCCCGTATCTCTTCCTCCAGCTGCTCTGTTGCTACCGCTTGTTCATCGGGGTCGGCTATCATCGAGATCTCGATCCTGCGCTTGCGCACCCATTCGTCGAAATCCTCCTGAAGGCCTTTGAGGCCCTTGCCCATCATGGGCAGAACCTTCCTGATCACGACCTCTCCGTTCTCCAGATAGAACATGATGTGGTCGTTCTGCTCCACCTGGAGGATCTCGGCCACTTCTTTGATGATCGTGAATCTCTTCGCTGAATCCAATTTTACAGACCCTAAGAATGTCATATTACCAAAAATGGTTAGATGGTGGAAATTTATAAATAATTCCCCGTGTAATTACCAAATAACCAAATTATGTGATTTGGTAGGAGTTAAAAAATGACATATATGGACGAGTGGGAGTACAATCTGTGGCTCTCCATTCACAGAAACGAGCTCACTGAGCTGCTAGCGGTCGAACAAACAGCTTCCGGGGAGGTGGATGGGATGGCGTGCAGCGAAACGTCAGTTCCCGGAACTGAACTGGATGGAAAGGGGGTGTGACCCATGGGAAGGTATCCCTTCACGGAATGCCTCGACGAGTATCTGCCGATGGAGGCCGGCCACATTGAGCCTACAACCATGCAGACGTTCGAGAGGCGCCTCAGGCAGATAGGTCGCATCTTCCACGAGATGAAGGAGAAGGGTATGGTCTCCACCGACAATCCGAAGAGGATCACGCCGGAGGACATAGACCGTTTCGTCGGTTACAGGAAGCAGAGCGGAGTGAAGGCCTCAACGGTCAACAAGGACCTCGGGAATCTGGACAAGATGCTATCGTTCTACGATAACGAGGCCGTCACCAAGTTCAAGAAGAAATTCCCGGCGCACATCCCCAAGAGGTACCACACCCGCGGACCTTCGATGTTCGAGGAGGACATCAAGAGGATCATCGATAGGGCGATGGAGATCAGCACTGGAAACTGGGAGAAGATGGAGGCCTACGGCCTCGTATCTCTTGCGATATGCGGCGGCCTCAGACCGAAGGAGCTCAGGATGCTCTCGATGAGCAACATCAGATTCCTCGACGACGGCAACATGGAGGTCTATGCGGAGCACGTCAAGGGAGAGAAGTCCTACGGCGTCGCACGCTGGATTCCCGTCCGTCCCGACGGCGTCCCTGTGTTCAAGAGATACCTCGAGGCGAGGACCCTCAGGCTCAGGGAGGCAGGTAAGAATGAGGATGCGGTCTTCCCTCCGATCAAGCACGACGGGGGATACATCTCCTATGGCAGGATACGTACCCTCAAGTCCATGGTGGAGGAGGATCTGGAGATCACCTTCGACCTCAGGAAGTGCAGGCGCACATTCGGCAAGAGGGCGCTCAAGGACGGTCAGCCGATCCATGATGTTTCCCTCGTCATGGGCCATGCCTCCGTCGCCACTACTCAGCGCGAATACGCCGACAAGGATCTCCATGATGCATCGCAGGACATGAGGGATTATTGGGATTCCAAAGGGGCCTGATTTGGATGCACACAATTGTACAGTCGAACATGGATTCGAGTCCACTTACACTCGAAACGAGGCGCGGTGGTACGAAAAGAGCGTGAAAATCCGATACCAATAGAATTTTTTTCGAGGTGTCTGGCTAGACAAGTGGCGGGCCTGAAGGGGCTAGAACCCAACTGAGCCAGCATGTCTGAAAAATTTCTATGAGGCCTATTTCTGGTATAATAGCGCCGAGCGTACATCCGTATAATTTCTATTGAATTCTATTGCTTTAGCCGAATCGCCCGAGGCCTCTCCGGAGGGTCCTCTAAGGCAGGAAAATCTGACCACTTATGATCCCGATGTGGTCAGGGAGAACACGAAGAAGAACGGAGTGAGGCTGTCCGAGGTCCTCAAACAGCTACCAGCTATAGAGCGCCGTACCGACGAATCGGGATGTTGGCCATTCGTTCAGGATGAGCTCATTGCGCAGCTCGTCCGCGGTGAGAGTTCGATGACTGATTCCAATCTGCAGGCAATCCTTCTGGATTGGATCGAATCTGAGGATTACAACAAATTCGTCAATCTGGAGTCCGGCGAAATCATATTCGCCCAATCTGCGAAGAGGGGTAACGTCGTATACGCGACGAGGAAGACCAAGAAGAGGGATGCCCTCAAGAATGCTCTGGAGGGTAAGATCTTCGACTACCCCGTCAAGGGATTCCGTAACAGGAGGATGACCAGACTTCTACTATGTACGGTCAACTTCGATAGGTCCAAGTTCACATGCGAGGAGGCCTGGGCGGCTCTGCGCTCCACTCCGACAGAGGGGGTCGAATACACGTTCAACGTTATCAACAGCCTCAATGCGAACATCAGCAAGATCTTCGGGAAGCACGGCACCCTGACTTCCAAGGAGGCGCAATCCTCCGGTTATCCTGCCCCACATCTCATCTTCATCCTTGACGAACCTGTGATGGTGGAGCGTCATAAGGGTAAGGATGGGAAGATCTCTTGGAGGCTGTTCGAACAGAGGATCCTCAACAGGATCGGGAAAGGACCTCTGATGAGGAAGCTCGCAAGGACCGATTACCGCAGGGCTGTAGATCAGAACCCTATCTGGAAGCATGGTTTCATCGATTTCGAGGGCATAGTCTCCGAAGAGGGATCGAGATCCGGCAGGGATGCCATCACATACCCGTTCAAGTATCTGGTCAAGTGTCTCACGGAAGGCGGGAAGAATTCTATCAAGGATGTGCCTGACATCAACTCCGTCCAGGATAAGGACAAACGCACAATGCTGTTCACACACTTGGGAAATAAATGCTTCAGGACAAGGGATGTATCGTTCGGCAAGGGTTTCAAGGACCGTGTCGGGATGCTACCTGAGGCGAAGAAAGAAGGTCCCTCGGAATGGAAGCGCATCAGGACCCTGGCCGATTACGAGTACAACTTCGTAGCCGCTGTCAACGAGCAGAGGTCCATTCAGAGATTCAAACAGATTATGTCGGAACAGAACGCTGGAGGTCGACATGTCGCGTTATCCGTTCAATGACAGGGTCGAGGAGTTTCTGGGAACGGGCTCCGATAGTTCCAATGATCAGCTGTCATCTACAGACAGGAACCATCTTCATAACATCGGCAGGATCCTGCATCTCCTGAAAGAGAACGGTGTGATACAATCCGACAACCCATCTCGTATCACCCCGAAGGACATTCAATGTTTCATAGAAGAGCGCAGGTCCGAGGGTGTATCGGAATCCACCATCTCCAGGGACCTTACGTATCTCGATGGTTATCTCCGTTTCAATGACAACTGTTCAGTTGAGGAATATCTGGAGGAACTCAAGAGAAAGGATCTGGAAGAGAGAAGGGAGAATTCCAACAAGGCCCTGAGGAAGATATTCCTTCACAATTCCAAGGATGTCAAGGGCAGCCATCTTGTGAAGGCATACGCATTCGTCATGCTGGCGATAGTATTCGGCATACATCCGGATATGCTCCGCAAGGCGAAGCTGCGCAATGTATTCGAGAACGGCTGTGTGAATAACTACCGCATCAGATTCATCGATAGGGATGGAATGGAAAGGGATGAACGTCTCGATCTCAACAGACTTCCGGTTGTCGGCAGATACATCGATCAGACCTATCTGCTCGGTCTCGTCAATTCCACACCGAGGCCACTATTCCCATCATCCAATCCTCTCTTCGATTACATCAGTCCGGACGAATCCAGGGAGCTCAAACATCAGGTAGAGGAGGATATAGGCTTCAGTTTCGATTACGCTCAATGCACCGAAATCTATCTAGATATGCTGGAAGACGATTCTCTCGTTCAGTGCAGAAGGCCTGCGTTCAAAGGGATTCAGATGCTCCCTGTGAGAAGAAGATCCCTTTTCGGCCGTCTTTTCGGTCGCTGAACGCACATCAACGTAGGAGATATCCCTATCAACCGCCTGCCGGCGGTCCGGTGCCGCAGGGCCGTAAGGCCCAGGCACGGACCCGCCAGGCAGGCATCTATGCTTTTCTTTTACACGTTACAACAACGGTCGGGCGGCCGAGGCTCTGCCGAGGCCACGGCCCGACCTAGGACGAATCACGCGAGCGCAGCGAAGCGGGATTCGGACCACGACTTGATAGAGATAACCTGAGTTAAAACTTGTTTAAGATGAATTGATAATCTTCATTCAACCCTTATCATTCTTTGTGGAACAATCAAATACTATGGCCCCGCTTATCTATTCGATGATTAACCTCCGCTTATACGAGAATGCAAAGTTAACGACAGTTGCATTTTTACTTCTCTTTTCTGTAGCATTGTTATCGTCTTTTGTAATAGTTGACGGCATAGAAGGTGAAGTTTCTGAAGGAGGTATTGTCGAGAGTACTTCTTGGTCTTTGACTGGTGATACGCTTACTATTGCCCCATATGGCGATAGTACTTTTCATACTACAGGAGATTTTGATAATGCTTATGATGGCACTAATCGTCCACCCTGGGAGGATTATAAGGATCAAATACGGAACGTCGTCATTAAGGATGGCGTAAATGGAATTGGCGCTTATATATTCCAACAATATGATAAGCTTATTAGTGTTGACTTACCAGATAGTACGTTGCTAATTGGTTATCTTGCATTTTCTTCATCCGGATTGTTGTCCGTGACAATACCGGAGAACACAACAATGGGTGGCGTAGGGGCGTTTAACGGTTGTAACAACCTTACATATGCATACATAAAATGTTCTTCATTGAATCAGTCTTTTAATCAATGTTATTCCTTGAGATATGTCGACATGCCTAATATTGAGTATCTGGGATCTATGGAATTTTATTATTGTACAGCGTTGGAAGAGGTTCATTTTTCGAATAATCTACAATCTATAGATGAGAAAGCATTCAGAGGTGTAGATTTCTTCTTAAATGGAAATAAGATTGAGAAAAACGCTTCAGATCTTGCTGGAAAGACTTGGAAAGGTACAGGAAATGGTAGTTTATATTACGGAATCCAGGGTGTAACTATTACGTTCGATCCAAACGGAGGTACTTCCTCTGTATCAACTATGGACACCAATTCAGATCGTAGGTTACAATCTCTGCCTGTACCTAAAAAAGATGGTTCGACATTCATGTTCTGGAGTCTATCTAAGGAAGGATTGTTGACTGAGGTCACTACGTCAACCGTATTTGATAACAATTGTACGATTTTTGCTATTTGGATTGATGGTATTATTCTAACAGTTACGTTTGATCCTAATGGGGGATATTGTGAAACAGCATCAAAAACTACTAATGGTCAAGGAATTTTGAACTGGTTGCCTACAGCTTCCAGAGACACATTTAATTTCGAAGGTTGGTATACTTCCTCATCCGGCGGCGTGAAGATAGACACATCATATGTATTCAAAGAGGATTCGACAGTATATGCTCATTGGATGTCTGTTGATAATTCCAATTCAGATACAATATTCTTATTAATCGGAGTCTTCGTAGTTGCATTGGTAGTGATTGCAGTGTTGTTCGGGAGACATCATCGTTGATCTGATGGTTCGATGATTTTGTGAAGGCTTCGGACGACTGTAATTCTATGTCAGGCCTTGCGGCCGTGGTAGCAGGATTCTTACTCGTATAACGGCAATAATCGTGAAGAAGAGTACCTGATTCAATAACATGTATATTGTAATGTTAAAAGGAAACTTATGGGGCGATTGGAGTGAAAATGATTCAGCGGCATAAGGATTTTGATGAAAAGAATGCGATTATTTCGGATGCGGAAAAGGTAATCGATACTAAGTTCATCGATAAGATTAGGATCCTCCAATTCTCTCAGAGCAGATATAATTCTGCGGTCGTGGATGTTAAATGCATCGGAACCTGGGATGGATATGATGTATGGGAGCCCATTTTTAAGGAAACGTTATTCCTCGGACTCCCGGTAACCGTATTGGTGAAGGGCAACGATATACGTCTTACCAAAGGTCCTAAAGAAACATTCGCAGCGTATTATGAATCGATTTAGGAAAACCCAGAATGATTGTGCTCAATAAATGGGGCTGTTTTCTCTTCATACATACTAGGTTATTCTTGATTTGCATTTCCAATGGTAATGACTGACTAACTAATGATTGGATAGAAGTTTTATACATTTGAAAACACGTCGCGTAATCGGGAGAAGGTTATGGGTACAACACAGTTTGTCGATCAGTTGTTTAAGGATTTTCAGGAATCACTAACCCAAGAAGGAAGAGATTCAGTTTTTCTTCATTCATCTCCCAAAGAATTGGTTTCTGCTTACATTGGTACTGCCCAGAAACCTGAAGAATTCACTATAGATCACCTCATAGTACCTATTCTAGAGAAAATGGGTTGCAGCATCGATGAGAGAGAACGCGAGTTCACAACTGTACAATCCCATCGCCGTTTTGCCGATCTCACGATAACAACACCGTGCGGTAAGAGATATATTGTCGAGGCCAAACCCTTGAATGCAGATCTCTATGCAAAGAAGACAGACGGCGCTGTCAATCAGGCCAAAGATATAATGTTGCTTCATGAAGGAGTTACTGAATATGGTAATGCTATCGCAACGGATGGGCGCAGATGGATTTTTGTTAACAATACTGCCAATGTTGTCGCTGAGTTCGATATAACTGAGGATTTCGACGTTGTGAATGACATCTTTTTTGGAAACAGAGTCGTAGTCCAGAATAAAGAGGAAATCACAAACAGATTCTATCGCTGGTACCTCGCTTTGATGGTTGGCGGTACATATAGCGATGGCAAAGGCCACACTGTCAAAATTCCGGAGAATGAATCCTTGACACACTCCATCGACAATCAGATGGGGACCTTAGGTCAGACTGCGAAGGAAGAAATCGCCCAGATTTATGTGAATCGCCTAATATTCATCAAATTTCTGGAGAACAAAGGCGTTATCCAGGAGTCTGTTATAGATTACCTCCTATCACTGAGCGATGACAGATTATTCACGGAGATGAAGGTGTTGTTCTTCAACGTCCTCAACACTCCTGAGGATCGTCGTGATTCCCTCAACCCGATATTCCGTAAGGTCCCCTACCTGAACGGTAGTCTGTTCATCCCAAGCAGTCCTGAACAGTTCCATAGTACATTCAGAATCAAAGCTGCAACCCTCAAGAGAGTATTGAATTTCCTCAGTACTTTTGATTTGGAGAGCAGCAGGGACGGCTCAGTCAACACTATGGATCCTGAGATTCTCGGATATATCTTTGAGATGTCCATGAACACGGATAAAAGGAAAGAATCAGGTTCATTCTATACACCAAGCCAGATAACATCTTACATGTCCACCAGGACCATTCATGAGGTCCTGCTGACACGTATCAGAGAGTACATGTTGGCTGACGGTTATCCATCGAATGACGTCGATGATATCAAGACGATCGATGATGTTTACGCTCTGAGGGATACAACTCTGAGGAAGATATATGACAATGTGTTGCTGAAGCTCAAGATCTGTGATAATGCATGCGGTTCGGGTGCATTCCTGCTGTCCTCGGCGGATGTTCTGTTCCGCATCTATTTCAATTTCAACCTATTGGCTGGTTTGAGAAAAACCGATGTGCAATTGAAGAAGGATATACTCTCTAACAACATTTTCGGTGTAGATCTCGATGGTAAGGCTGTCGAGATAGCCAAGCTTCGTATGTGGTTGTGGGTTGCAGATTCCTATCTTCCGTCATCATACGATTCTCTGCCGAACATCGACTACAATGTTTATCACGGGGATGCTCTGATAGGTTCTGTCAACCCCAATGATGAGTTCAAAGGGACAGTTCTCGATAATTACCCGATCAGGGGGATGAGCGCTCCCGTCAAGGATCTGGTATCCCAGCGTGACCAATTGATCAAAGCCTTCAGGAATATGTCCGGTCCGGAATCACACAGTCTCCAGAAGGAAATCAATGATCTGAGCATGACGCTTTCAGTACAGTTGAGCGTCGAGATGAATTACAAGCTCGCTCAGAAAGGACTGTCGATGTCTCAGATGGATTTCGTAGGCCTGTATCCGTTCCATTGGACCATATCTTTTAATGATGTTTTCGAACAGGGTGGCTTCGACATTATCATAGGCAATCCGCCCTATGTAGCATTGCAGAATATCAAGGACACTAAGCCCTATCCAGTGTATCAATTGGCAGGCTATGAGACGTTCGACCGTACTGGCGACCTTTACTGCTTGTTCTACGAGCGCAGCCTGTCGCTGTTGCGTGATGGGGGAATGCTTGCATACATAACCTCAAATTCATGGATGAAGGCGAAGTATGGTTCCAAACTGCGCAATTTCTTCATCCAGAAGACGGAACCGCAATCGATAATCAATCTGTCCAAGATGAAGGTATTCAAGAGTGCGACAGTAGAATCTGGAATCTTGATTTACAAGAAGACGAAGGATCTGACAGCAGTCGATGAAGTATCAATGGAATCCTGTGAAATACATTCAGAATCTGATGATTATGATCTATGGAAATTGGTGTCGGAACAAGCTCTTATGAATACATTTGCAGTAAATTCATTGTGGGCAATACAAGATGCTGACCAGGCAATTGTAAAGGATGTAATCGAAAGCAATGGCGTCAAATTGAAAAATTGGGGTATCAATATTTACAGGGGCATAACAACAGGTCTTGATGAGGTATTTGTTATCGATAAAACTCAGATGGATGCTATTGTAGCTAAAGATCCCAGATCGGCAAATCTTATCTCTCCAACACTTAGAGGGAGAGATATGGATCATTATGTTCACAAGAATCAGTTGTTTTGGCTGATTAACCCTCATAATGGAGATAAGAAAAAAGGATTATCTCGCATAAACGTAGATGAGTATCCAGCCATTAAAGATTATTTGAATCCGCATATTGAAGCGCTTACAAAGAGATATGATAAGGGAGACACGCCATATAATCTTCGTAACTGTGCCTTCATGGACGAATTACACGAGTTAAAGATAGGATGGATAGAACTTGCAGACAGAGGTCGTTTCTGTCTCATTGAACAGGAGGTAGAACCTATAGCTTCTGTTTTTTTCTTTGCTGTTGAGAATCCATACTATTTGTTAGGTATTCTCAATTCGTCATTAGTGTCCTGGTATTTCCAATTCATTACTGCTACTTCAGGTGCTGGAACGAGAAGATGGAAGAAGCAGTATGTTGAGAACATTCCAGTTCCTATGTCACCAAGCAATAAGGCTATCATAGAAGAACTTGTAAAGCAGATCATGCTGAATCATGGGGACGAAGAGATTCAGAAACAGATAGATCTGGAAGTCTGCAAAGCCTACGGACTTTCTGAAACAGAAACTCAATATCTGCTCTCTGAAATGAATCAATAAAAGCGTGATCTGTTTGGTTAGTCACCAGATTACCCGTCTTGAATCATCTGATTCATTGATTTTTCGAAGACTGCGCCTTCTTGTAAGCATCCAGACGAGCCTTTGTCTCCGGACTTAGAGGATGCTCTTTCATGTAGTTGGAAGCGCTCTCGAAGACCTCATCCAAGGTCATGTCGTCATACAGCTCTCTTCTTGCTAGTGTATAGTCTCCGCTGTCCTTGATGAATCCGGAGATGAAACGTTCTGTATCTACTTTGCCGAGTTTCTTTACAAGGCAAGCCATTCCGATGTCTCTTACTTCAGCATCTGTATACATCTGATTCACTCCTCCTCCGTGATGAATTGTACTGGGTTGACGATCTTGATCTTGTCCGTCTTGTATTTGAGAATACGGTCATCCGTAGTTATAAAGTAGTTGCATTCGGCGTAGATCGCTGCAGCAAGATGGGATGCGTCCAAGGATTTAATGCCGGTCTCTTCAATTTCGCTAGCTAGTTTCCTCAGTTCCGGATCCTCGTCTTCTTGAACGAATACCTTCATATTGGAATCTATGTAGTCGAATATGTGGGATCTCACGCTAACATCCGTCTTTTTGTTGTTCTCATCCAGAAGGAATGAGGAGGCGACCAGATCGTACTTACCCGCTTCAATCCGATGCTGGATTGCTAGTTTCGCATCGGACTCCAATTGTATCCTAATTTGAGATTTGCTGTCATAGGGACGCCCATAGCAGCAGTTGTCAAGATAGATCCTCACTCAATCACTCTCCTGTTCATCATCAGGTTCTGGAGGGAAGTTGATCAACGGATTCGCCCCCTTCCTTATCTCTTCCATCTCCTTTCTCATTTTCTCTATTTGTTCCTTCAGATCCTTCGTGGATTGGTTGCTCTCAAGGAAGTTCGTCGTGAGCATGTCATTGGTATTGTCCACACCCAAGAGTATGATCAAATATGCCGAACCGGTTTTGATGAACTCTTGGTGATTGCGGAAGCATCCCGTGCGTTCCACCATCCTGTCAATCTGGGATGCCAGTCCTTTCGGGAGACTCAGGAGGATATCTACATCTTTTCTTTTGGACTTTGCGGATGCACTGCTGACCATGTTGCGGTACATCTCGGTCTTCTCTTTGATGGTCTCATGGTAGAATTCAAGTTTCACATCTTTGGCCGCATCCTCTTTCTCCTGGAGGTATAGCATTATCGCAGCTTCCTCGTTGTTGATGTAGTGGATAAATCTCCTAATTCCATCTATGACGAAATCCGGCCTGGACGTGTATGAGATTCCTACGGACAGATCTATCATCATCGATAGGCTGCTAGGCATCCTTACCATGATGCTAGCATTCTTCTTGCTGTTGTCCGTTTTTGAAAGAATTCCCATTCATTCACCATCATTTGTTATGTTTAAGCCGTCTATTAAATTATTCGTGATGGAAAAATCATTAAATAATAAAAAAGTAATGAAACAATTACAAAACTAAGGAGGTTGATAAGTATGGTGTACATGGATGAGTGGGAGTACAGGCTCTGGCTCCAGCTCCATAGGCATGAATTTACAGGGCTACTAGCAGACGAACAAACCGCTTCCGAGGAGGTGGGTGAGGATGGCGCGCAGCATGCGCTATCCGGGGACCCGAAATTCGGACTTAAGGAGAATTGAGATATGGTCAACGATAATATGGAGGCCTCGGTTATCGAGGCCCAGATAGAGGAATCCGTGGGAAGGGCTGTGAGCGCAAGCATTCTGGCCTCCTTCCTCCGCAATTTTGAGACGAAGTACCTGAACAGGGATGAACGCAGGATCTTCCAGGCTTTCCAGAGGTTTGCATCCGACATGGAGAGGAAGGAGATGGACAATCTGAGGTGTATAAGATGACACGCTATCCGTTCACCGATGCAATGAAAGAGTTCATGCCCGCACAGCGCGGACATCTTGAGCAGATAACCTATGATTCTGTCAGGAGAAAGCTCAACCATCTTGGAGAGATCGTGGAGAAGCTGAAGGCCAATGGAGATCTGGAAACGTCCAATCCGAAGAAGTTCACCGCCAGGGACATCGATGTGATTATGGGCTACCGCAAATCCGAAGGTCTGGCTCCCGCAACTATCAGGACCGATCTAAAATGTCTGGAGCAGATGCTGACCTACTTCGACAATGATGCTGTCCATCAGTTCAAGGTGAAGTATCCGTCGCATGTTCCCAAGAAGTGCAACAGGCGTCATGATGCGTTGCAAAATGATCAGATCGACTGCATACTTGCGAAGGCAAAGGAAGTCTCTCCTTTGGATTGGAAGATGACAGAGGCTTACGCCATAGTCACCCTTGCAATCTGTTCCGGTCTCCGTCCTCAGGAGCTCCGTAAGGCCTACCTGAACAACCTTGTGATAGGGGTCGATTACGGGAAGATCTTCGCTGAGCACGTCAAGGGCGAAGGCACATACGGTTCCCCCAGATGGGCGCCAATCCATCCGGATGGTCTGGATATAATGAGTCGTTATCTCGAGGCCAGGAGGATGAAGCTGCAGATGGCCGGCAGGCAGTCCGATGCCCTCTTCCCTCCCATACGCGGCAAGGATGAGTTCATCGGGTACAACCAGGTGGAGAAGCTGAAGCTTGCGGTGGAGAAGGATGTCGGGTTCAAGTTCGATCTCCGCACTTGCCGCCGTACCTTCGGACAGAAGGCTTTGGATGAAGGGCAAGACATACACAATGTGTCCCTGGTCCTTGGCCATTCGACCATCAATACGACACAGCGTCACTACTGCGATAAGAGCGAGCACGGTGCCTGTAACGAGATCCTAGACAAGTGGAAATTGAAGGATGCCGTGATGCAGAAACTCATCCAAGACAGGTCTTACCCCTGAGGGTAATTCCCGTCTTGGGTACCCTTACCCAAACAGGATTGATTTTGAACGTACTGTACAATTGTACACACATTACGGAGGATACGGAACAACGTCCAGCGAAATGATAGAATTATTTTCAAGGTATCTGGCTATACAAGTGGCGGGCCTGAAGGGATTCGAACCCTTGGCACCTCGATTAAGAGTCGAGTGCTCCACCTAGCTGAGCTACAGGCCCACTGAGTGAAATCACGTTAGTGACTTCTTGTAAATAAAGATGTCTGTCTGATAAAGGCATCAAGAACCGGGAATCATCAACGGCCAGCATCATCAAGCGGATTGGCGCTCCCTTCTTCTGCTCAGAATCTCGGAAAGGAAGGTCGAGCCAAGGATCAGGGCCGCGCCGATCCATCCGATGATGCCCAGATCCTCATGCAGTATGATGACGCTGAGGGCTATGCTGATGACAGGCTCTATGTAACCGTACATCACGGCGGTCGGGGCATCTAGATGAGCAAGCGATCCGAAGTATAGCGTGAATGCTATGGCTGTTTGGAAAACTGCGATGACGACCAGCAGTACGATGGACAGCGTATCAGGATGGAGCGAACCGAAGTCTACCGTGAATAGGCTGTATACCGCAACGACGATACCGGCGATGAGCAGCTGGACGAAGGTCCTGTCGTAGGAGCCTATGCTCTTCAGTTTCTTGTTGAAGACCACCAGTCCGGTGTAGAAGACTGCAGCGAGAACTCCGCAGATCAGTCCGTAGTAGTTGATGTCCTCCGTGTCGTTCTCCAGTATGCCTGTGACCAAAACCAATCCCAGTAGCGCAAGCAACGCGCATCCGAGCTTTATGAATGTAAGCTTGGTCTTGAACACCAGGGGAGCGATCAGGATGACCATGGCCGGAGTAAGGTAGTTCAGGACGGTGGCAACGGATATCTCTATGCTCTTGTATGCTTCGAAGAGGAAGAGCCAATTCAGCCCCAGACAGATACCCGAGCATGTCAGTGTGAACATGTTCCCGTAGATGTCGTCCTTGGAGAGCTTGGACCCGCTGAAGCGGATCAGGATCAGAAGGAACGATGCACCTATCAGACCGCGGCCTACCACGATGATGCTGGCAGGCAGGTCGATGAAATAGGTGGAGACACCCAATGTTCCGAACAGGGACATCGCGAGGATCATCATGAGCTTCGCGTTGCCACTGTTGATCAATTCCTTCATTATTGCATGGGGAAGAGTTCAATAATATAATCTTATTGCAACTGGCTAGTCATTCTTTCTTGATTATCTTGTTCTTCACGATGAGGGTGCATATCATCGCACCCAGCAGGAGGATCAGGGAGAACCACATGGTGCCTATGAAACCGTTGGCGAGTGCAGGCAGGTATTCGGTATGTATGTCCGCATTTGAAGTGATGGAATAGACCAGAGCGAATAGCACACACCCGAGTGCGCTGGCCACATAGTTGACCACTAGCATGAAGTTGGTAGCTTCATCCTCATATCCCGGGGTAGCATGATGGATCATACGGGTAGGCTGGGCGGTTCCGGAGAATGCATGGGATACTCCGAACGCTATCAAAGGCAGCAACAGCAGGTACGGCTCTGCATTATCCACTACCATCACGATCATCAGGATGCAGAACAGGGACCTCATGATGACCGCGACCATGACCGGTCCTTTACATCCGAACCTGTCGCAGAGTCCGCCGACAGGAAGGACGGTGATCACCATGGCCACCGAGATGGCGGAAAGGTAAAGGCTGGACAGCATCGGTTCCATGCCCCAGTATTCCTGAAGCATGTATGGCAGAAGGTAGTTGGCTCCGGCCACCACGATAGTGCACAACAGGAACGACATTCCCACTATGAAATATTCCGAATTGAATAGCATCTTCGGAGCGATGACCGCTCTGCTCATATCGCGGCGTGTGACGGCTATGAGGATGATCAGCGATACTACCATGAGTATCCCGCACACGATCTTTCCTACGGTGTTGAGGTCGGGGTCCCCGAGATCCTCCAGAATCGTCAGCATGGAGCCGATGAATATCATCGCTGACAGACCTCCTATGTATGAAGGGTCCTTGCTGCGGTCAGGAGTGCCGTCGGATGGCAGATGGTAGGATACCATTACAACGATAAGCAGGCATATGGGTACGTTGATGAGGAACACCGCATGCCAAGAGAATGTGGAGGTGAGGAAACCTCCGAGGACCGGTCCAGCTATCAGGGCGATACCGGAAGATGCGCCCATGACGGACATGCCCAGCCCTTTGCGGTCAACAGGGAGCATGTGCACTATTATGGACGGCAGAGCGGAGCTCATCATGGCCGCCGCCATACCCTGTATGAGTCTGAATGCGACAAGCATCCAGAAGTTTGTAGACAGGGCGCACATCAGAGATGATACGCCGAAAATGATGGTCCCCCAGATAATGAATCTTTTAACGCGGTTGTTCTTTGCCATCTTTCCGAAGGGCAGTAGCAGGGCAGCAAGTCCGAGCACATAGGAGAATATGAACCAAGAAGATTGGGATAATGTGACGTCCATATCTTCGGTGATGGTGGGAAGGGCGATCGAGACTATGCTGACATCCAAGCCGTCTATTAATGCGACTAGGAACACGATTATCAGCGTAAGCAGCGTACCTTTCGGGAGGTCACTTTCATTCATTTCTTCAGACCATAGATCAAACCGTTGGAGTCGTACGACGGGGCGATGACATGCACGCCGGCTATATTCATGATGAACTCGACGATAACAGAACCATCCTCCATGGCGCTGAACGATTCAGGAACGATGATGAACGTCCCTCCGGATCTGACTGTCAGAATCGTCCTGTATATGGTGCGGCATCTTTCTTCTGTGGTGTCTTTACCACATTTGGCGTATATCGCACCGTCGAATATGCTCCAGTTATCCAATTCCGTCATTTTTCCATTTTGGGCTATCGACACACCCTCATCCGTCACAACGCAGAATCTCCAGCTCGGATACAGGGTCTTGATTATGCCCTCTATGTCAGTGTGGGGCTCCACTGCAGGGACGTTGTTGTTGCTGGAGTATAGCAGATGGAAGTAATTGGACTCAATCTGTCTGAGCATTTCATAGTCCTTCATGAGAGCGCCGTAGTCCTGGTTGACCATCTTCACGACGAGGGGGCAGGTTTCAAGGTCTATCGTACGAGGGTAGGTGGATACCTCTTCCTTGCCGAAGAACAGTATCTCTCTGGTGCTGCGGATGAGATTGGAGAAGAGGAACGTGGGTCCGAAGCTGCCTTTGATCTTCTCAGGTACGATTAGGAGTTTCATCAGTGCGTATTTTGGCGGGTTGTAGACCCTGTGGATATATTTGTTGAAGGCCGAAGGACGGAAGTACGTCTCTATGGCCAGGTCGGTCAGGTGATACCCCAGCACTTCGTCCAAATACGACGCGGTCATCGCCAGACCCATCGGACGTGCATTCGTCTCTATCAGAACGGGTCCTTTGCGATCAATCTTGATCTCGATATGGCAGAGCCCCCATTTCATGTCCACTGCATCCAACACCTTGTATGCGTAGCGGATCATGTCGATGTGGCCCGGCTCCAGGTCCTTGACGAGTTTTGCGTAGTCATAGGCCAGGGTACCGTCTCCGGCCTGTATCTTGGCGTATGACCAAACGTCAGTTAGCATATGTCTGCCGTCACAGCTGAGTGTGTTCACGATGTACTCCGTACCCGAGATGTACTCTTGAATCAAGATGTCGGAATCGATATCGCCCTTGTAGTTTGCAGTACTCCTCATGAGCCTGTAGTGCTCGACCGCCTCATCTACAGAGGAACATATCTTAAGACCGACGGTTGCCGCCGATTCGGAGTATTTAAGAACGCATTTGTCAAGATTGTTCTTTCTCCAGAATTCTCCGATATCAGATTCGCTGTTCACTTCTTCAGTTTCAATCCTGCGGATTCCAGCTTTGCCCAGGGCTTCATGCATACCAGCTTTTGTGCAGCGGAGATATGTGGTCTTCTCATCGTTCCCCTTGAGGCCCAGAGCTGAGGTCAGACGATCCGCCAGACGTACTCCGTATTCGCTTCCTGGAAACACCGCTTTTATCTTGAATCTGCGGAGTTTCTCCACCAGGGTATCGAAGTCCTCGCCCTCGTCCAGGAACTCTGCCTTGTCCTTGAGGATTTCGCGGAGCATCCTCCTGTAATTGTCCAGATCATTCGTCTTGATGTTGGTATTGACGATCAACGGTTTGCACCCATGGGCGATTATCTCGTCGATGTAGAGAATTCCCGAGGAAACACATTCGACAACTGCGATGTAATCCATAGTTTACAAATCGTTAACACAGATAAAAACTGTTTATGTGGGAGGATGTTGGGCCGCTATTCTGGAATGATGCACACTTTACTGATTGTAAACAGCACTATTTTTCTATTGTAAAACGATACGTCCCCTATGTTCGGATTCTTTAAGAGGAAAGACAAGAAGAAACCGGAGGAGACTCCGGCAGCAGAGCCTAAGAAAGAAGAGAAGCTGAAGGAGGAGCCCGTCGAAGTCAACCCTCCGAAAGAGGAACCCGCCAAGGAAGAAGAGATCGACGACGATGATGAGCGCAACGGACCCTACTTCGTATCGCCCCACCCCGACGGAGGATGGCAGGTCAAGAGGACTAAGGCGAAGAGGGCTCTGAAGAGATTCGACACCAAGGCCGAGGCAGAGGAGTACGCCAAGCAGGTGGCCGAGAATCAGGGCACTCACATCATCCGTCAGAAGAAGGACGGAAAGATCCAGAAGAAACACTGACGCTGCTAAGTGCCAGATTATACTGGGGGCCGCTCTGTCCGGGCGGTCTCCGAATCCCTTTATCCGATTGATTCCACACCTTTTCAAATCGTAGTTGGCCAATGTTTATATCGTCCTCACTGGATTAGGATTTCCGATGACAAAGCTAAAGGTTAGGGATTTGATGACGACAGAGGTTCCGACCCTGCGTCCTGACGATACGATCAAAAAGGCGGCAACCAGGCTCGCTCTGGAGAACATGTCCGGTGCGCCCATCGTCGACAACAAGAACCATCTTCTCGGTTTCGTTAGTGAGAACGATATCCTAACTGTCATCATGAAATACCAGTCCAGATTGGAGAACAACATCGGAGGGGACAGTCTTCTCGACTATTCTATGGACTCCCTCGCAGAATCCGATGACAATCTCAAGAAGGCTTCAGAGGAGATATCTAACATCGAGATGTCAAGCATCATGGTCCGTTCGGTCATGACCACGACTCCCGACGCATCCATCATGGAGGTGCTCAGGATCATGCTCAGGCTCGGCATCAACCGTATCCCTGTTCTCGAGAAGGGCGTCCTTGTCGGAATCATCTCCAGAGGCGACATAATCTTCGCGCTCTACAAGAAAAAGGCCTGAGGACCATGCAGGTCCACGTACTGGCCAGCGGAAGCGATGGCAACTGCACGATAATAGAGAACGACGGCGAGGCCATAATGATCGACGCCGGCATCAGCTGCAGGCGCATCCTATCGCTCATGGACCGCCAGGGCATTGACAAGGATATTCTGAAGGCCATCCTCATCACGCATGAGCATTCTGACCACGTCTCCGGTGCCGGTGCGACGGCCAGGAAGCTGGACATTCCCGTAGTGGCCAATGAGGCCACGTTCAACGAATCTCATCTGGGCAGCGTCCAGCATTGGGTGTACAAGTCCAATTCATGTATCGATATAGGTCAGTTCCACGTCACGCCTCTGGCGACTTCTCATAATGCTGTGGAGCCCAACTGCTACTTCACCGAGGTGGACAACGACAAGAAGGTCCTGGTGGCCACCGACACAGGGAAGCTGAGCGCACAGATCGAGTATGCTCTGGGGATTGCGGACGTCGCCGTGATCGAGGCGAATTATGATATGGACATGCTTGTCAACGGTCCGTACCCCCCAAGTCTCAAATCCCTGATCGGAAGCGACCACGGGCATATGAACAACGTCGATACCGCACGCGCGATCAGGCGCACCATGGACAAGAGCGAGAACAGGCAGATCTTCCTCGCCCACCTCAGCAAGACGAACAACACTCCGGATACGGCAAGACAATCGGTATCCGACGTCACGGGAATAAAGAGGATAAAGATCGACTGTCTGGAGTTCCCCGGCGACACCCGCACTCTCAAAGTGAGGGAGCGATCTCCACGGCCTTCTGAGAGTTCACAAGTATTGCTGCCATGGCCTTGGGAAGGGTGACGATATCCTCCTTGTGGAGTTCATAATCCCTGTCCGGACCGGCGAACGGGGGCAGGTCCTCGAGCACACGGATGACCATTGTATCCGATTCCGTCTCATGAGGTTCCTCGGTAGTGACGATTTCAGGCTCCGCAGGCTGCTGGATGGGCTGTATCTCAGGTTCCTCGTCGAATGGTTCCTCTGTGTTGTCATCGAACATCTCAGGTTCTTCGACGACCGGAGGGAACTCATCCTCTACACCGCTGGCAACAGCCTCGGAGGGGTCGGGCATGGGTTCGGGTTCCCTATCGGGTATGACCGGGGCAGGTGTGAGAGGTTCCTCATCGATGAGGGTGTTGACCGTCTTCTTCCCTCTGTATCCGTCCACGAGCGTCAGCTGTCCTTTGGAAAGTGCTACCACTCTCTCATAGTAGTCGCGTTCCTCGGGTGTCAATGCGCTCAATTCCTCGATGTTCCCGTCAGCTGAGAGCACCGCCTTGTTGCAGATCTTCCGGGCCCTTAGGCTCACAATGTATTTGATCTGCGTCTCTGCCTTCTTCCGCTTCTGGTTGGCGCCTTCAGCCATGATGGAATCGGGGTCCTTGGCGATCTCCCTATCATATTCCTGGCGCAGCCTGGTGAGAAGGTCGGCGAAAGCCCTGTACATATCCTGTCTGCAGGGCATCAAAGCCTTACCGTTCTTCTCCTCCCTGTAGATTTGGGAGAGTTCCTCGTAGGTCATAGGCTGGAGCACAGGACTCATCGATGGGCTATATTCAAGTGATGTATTAATTCATTCGTCGATACGGGTACGCTATGAGAGTCGCGGATGTCTCGAGGGACAAAGGGGACCGTTTGGAATTCGACATAATGGTCTCTCCAAGGTCCAACCGTTCCGGTCTGGAAGGTTTCGATGAATGGAGGAAGCGTGCGATCCTCAGGGTCAAGTCTCCTCCGCTGGACGGGAGGGCTAACAAGGAGGTGGAATCCTACTTCAAGGAGGTCACCGGCTGCAAGTCCTCGGTTACCGCAGGCATGACAAGCCATCAGAAGACCGTCACCATCGCAGGGGATCCGAAGGCCATCATCGAGGCCATCGAGAAGGCGATGCAATGAACGACGAGGAGCGTCTTGAGAAACTCCAGGAAGTTCTGGATAGGCTCTCGGAACTCTCTGATGACCATGTGATACTGGTCGAAGGCAACAAGGATGTATCTGCCCTGGCAAACCTGAACATCCATGGCGACATCTACTGCGTGCAGAGCGGAGGCGGACCTGTAAAGGCTGCCGAATACGTCTGGAGATCAGGTAAGGAGGCCGTTATCCTTACCGATTGGGACGGCAGGGGAGGGAACCTTGCCCACAGCCTCAGGGAGAATCTCCGTTCCTTGGGCGTCGGATACGACGATTCCATACGTTCCGACCTGGCCTTTCTAACAAGGATGTATTCCAAGGACGTCGAATCCCTGGATTCAGTCTTCGGGCTTCTCGAGGAGCGCTCGGAATCGGTTCAACATCCTTGAATAATTCGAACATCCGACCGACATTACTTATCAGCTCAACCCATTCACGTGCCGATGAGCGGAGCTTTCATAGTCTTCGAAGGCGCGGACGGCGCAGGAAAAACCTCACTGTGCAGGAGGATCTCCGAGCAGCTCATGGAGATGGGAATCGAGGTCGTCCTGACGGCCGAGCCCACGCATGAGAGGATCGGGGCGTTCATACGCAGCGGGGACGCTGGCAGTATCTCGCAGAGGACCGAGGCATTACTGTTCGTCGCAGACCGCAACGACCACACCGAACAGATAACAAAACTAGTATCCGAAGGGAAGGTAGTGCTCTGCGACAGGTACTTCGCATCCACAGTGGCCTACCAATCAGCGAAGCTGGACGGCGACGCCTCCGACAGGGATTGGCTCATCGACATAAACAGACAATTCATCGGCAGACCGGATGCCACCATACTGCTGGACATCGATCCCAAGGTCGGTATGGACAGGGTGGGCGTCCGCGGAGAGGAAATAAGCAAGTTCGAGAGGCTCGATTTCCAGAATCAGGTCCGCGAGAACTATCTCCGTCTGGCGAAGGAGTTCGGATTCAGCGTGATAGACGCATCGCAGACGCAGGACCAGGTCTTCGCAGAGGCGATGGAGATAGTGGAGAAGGTGATAAGATGACACATCCGGCAGACGAGATTTACTGTGAGAAGAGCGCATCGCTCGAGGGAAAGACCATAGTCATGGGCATAACCGGCAGCATAGCGGCCGTCGAGTGCTTCGGAACGATCAGGGAACTTATCAGACGCGGAGCGGACGTGATTCCTGTGATGACGAAGGAAGCCCAGAAGCTGGTGACACCGGATTCCCTGTACTTCGCATCGGGAAACCAGCCCGTCACCGAGCTCACCGGACTCACAGAGCACATCACGCTCCTGGGAGACAGGGAATCGGCCGATCTCCTTCTGATCTATCCGGCAACGGCCAACACCATCTCCAAGATCGCCAACGGTATCGACGATACCACGGTCACCTCCATGGCCAGCGTTGCCATAGGGGAAGGCGTGCCTGTGGCCATCGCACCGGCCATGCACCAGGCGATGTTCGACAACCCCGCCGTGAGCGACAACATCGAGAAGCTGAAGTCCTGGGGGATCGCGTTCATAGGCCCGAGGCTCGATGGGGTCAGGGCCAAGGTGGCATCCACAGAAGAGATTGTGAACAGCGTCGAGAGGATCGTAGGGGATGCGTATCTGAAGGGCAAGAGGGTCCTGGTCATCGGAGGACGCAGCGAGGAACCCATAGATTCGATGAGAGTCATCACCAACAGGTCATCCGGACTCATGGCTGTGAAGCTCGCCGAGGCAGCCTTCAGGAGAGGCGCGGAAGTGGATCTCTGGATGGGCGGATGCAGCGTTCAGCTTCCCGGTTACATCGATGTGAAGCGTTTCTCCAGCGTTTCGGATCTGATCAGCATGCTCAACGACATAGACCACGACATAGTGATCGTGCCTGCGGCGCTCTCTGACTTCAAGCCCGAGGAGATCGACCACGGAAAGATTACCAGTTCAGAGGGATTCGACCTCGGACTGATTCCGGTGCAGAAGGTACTCCCGCTCATCAGGAAGAAGTGCGGAACGGTCATCGGATTCAAGGCAGAATCAGGACTGACCAAGGAGAAGCTCATTGATAAGGCCCGTCAGCGTCTGGACGAGTACGATTTGACCGCTGTCATCGCTAACGATACCAGTTCCGCAGGAAAGTCGGATTCGAGCGTTATACTTGTGACCAAGGATGCCGCAATAGACATCTCGGGTACCAAGGCTCACAACTCGGAGATAATCCTGGATGACCTTTTCGGAGACTATGAGAGCTGAGGTCTTCGTCCCTGGGCATATTTCATGCGTGTTCAGACCGGTCAGGTCTGAGGATGTGCTGAGGACAGGTTCTCTCGGATTCGGGATCAGGACAAGCCTCGGCTGTAACGCGATAGTGGAAACAAGGGATGACGAGAAGGTCCGCATCTTCCTGAATGGAGCAGAATCGGATGCTCCGGTCACACGTCTGGCGATAGAATCTATGGACATCGGAAAAGGATTCGATATCCGCCTAGAACATGGTCTTCCTTTGGAACAAGGGTTCGGTGCCAGTGCGTCGGGCACTTTCGCTGCTGCACTCTGTGCGGCATCCCTGTCAGGCATGGACAGGTTCGAAGCGGTCAAGGCCGCTCATAAGGCGGAATGCACCCTGGGCGGAGGCCTCGGGGATCTGGCAGCGATCAATTCCGGTTACGGTGTACCGATAAGAGATGCGGCAGGAGTACAGGGGATATCCGGCAGGACATCGGATTCGAACCTCTCCTTCCCAGAGCTGACGCTGATCGTTTTCAAGGAACCCCTGAGGACCGAATCCGTACTGAGCGATGAGAAGGAGATGAAGAAGATAGTGGAGGCCGGGGATGTAGCTATGGGGAGATTCTCCTCAGAACGTACGATCCCGGGGCTATTCTCCGCTGCGAACGAGTTCTCCGAATACATCGGTCTGGAATCCGAGGAAATCAAGGTTGCGCTGAGGGCGATAAAACAAGAGGGGGGTCATGCAGGAATGTGCATGCTCGGAAACAGCATCTACTCCGACATACCGATGGAAAAGGCACGTGATATGTTCCCAAGTGCCAGTCTGTTCAAAACCTCGTCATTCTCCGGACCTATTGAGGTCACTCGTACAGAGTGAAGAGGACATCATCTTCTTCCACATCGAACAGACCGATCCTCGCAGCCCCGTCAAGCCATGCGTGGGCGCAGTTCACCGCTGCGAACGCCCTAACAAAGTCATCATCCCTGCGGTATTCCACAGCCTGTTTGAAGAAATCATCCGATGTGTCCATGAACTCTATCGCGAGCCTGCGGTCGAACGACCTGACCGGCGATGCTATCTTCACCTTCTTCCTTGCCCGGGTGGTGATGTCTAGGTATTTGGCCATCTTCTCCTCGGTGATCCTGCATCCGTCCTCGGTTCCGCATTCAGGGAGTTTCAGGAACAGTTCGTCTCTGGGTTTAGAATCGAAAAGTCCGAGCCTGCCGAAGCATCCTATCCATGCATGAGCGTAGTTGATGGCAGCGAACGCGGTCACCAGGTCCTTGGCCTTTATGAAATCCGAGGCATCTGAACGATAGCAGTCGACCATCTCCAACCCGCTCTCCGCCAGAGGTCTGAGCATTGTACCTTCCTTGGGGATGAGCTCCAGACCTTTGCGGGCCCCGTCCAGCATGTCCAGGGTCTTCAATGTGAGTTCTTCGGTGACGATGTCGTTCCTCATCGTCGGTGAATGTTCGGCGACGGTTTTATACTTCTCGCGACGCGCGCCCGATTATCATATTAAGGGGAACGGATTACCATGGGAACATGATAGTAATTGGCGGGTCCACATCGGAGGTCCTGGCGAAGCAGATCGCAGAGAACCTCGGATGCAGATACATACAGGCAGGCACGAGGAAGTTCCCCGACGGAGAGGTTTACACAAGGGTCGACAGCGAAGAGTTCAACGATGATGTCGTCATCGTTCAGAACACCTTCCCCGATGACAAACTTGTGGAGATGTTCCTTCTTCAGGACATCGTCAAGGGCCTCAAGGCGAAGAAGGTCACACTGGTCATCCCCTATTTCGGATACGCCAGGCAGGACAGGCTCTTCAACCCGGGAGAACCTGCATCCGCAATCCTCATGTGCAAACTACTGGATTCGCTGGCATGCGATCACGTCATCACCGTCGACATCCACAAGGAAGCTGTGCTTGATGCATTCACATGCAAGCACACAGACCTCAAGGCGGCACCTGTCATCGCAGACTACTTCAGGGACAAGGGAATCGACCTGGTCCTTTCACCTGACATCGGAGCGGCCAACCGTGCAAAGGATGTCGGAGAGAGGATGGGCAAGCCCTACGACCATCTCAACAAGACCCGCCTTTCCGGAACGGAGGTCAAGATCGCCCCCGCCACCATGGACTGCGCAGGCAAGAACATCCTGATCGTGGACGACATGATCTCCACCGGCGGTACTATCATGACCGCCGCACAGGCACTCAGGGACGCTGGCGCCAAGAGCGTTTCCGTAGCCTGCACCCACGGGGTCTTCGTCAACGATGCTATCCAGAAGCTCACGCACAGTGCATTGGACAAGGTCCTCTGCTGCAACACACTGGAGAGCTCCCAGTCGGACATCTCCGTAGCCGGACTCATCGCCGATGCCATCAGGAAGGGATGAAGATGACCAACAAGGAGGAGAATTTCGCAGAGTGGTATCTGGACATCGTCGAGAAGGCAGGCCTTTCCGACAAGAGGTACCCCATCAAGGGAATGAACGTCTGGACCCCCTACGGCTGGAGGATCATGAGGCAGATCGACACCTACATCCGCGAGGAGTTCGACGCCACCAACCATGACGAGGTCTGTTTCCCCCTGCTCATCCCCGAGAGTCAGTTCGCCAAGGAGAAGGAGCACATCAAGGGATTCGACAGCGAGGTCTATTGGGTCACACACGCAGGACTGGATGAGCTCGACGAGAGGCTCGTCGTCAGGCCCACATCGGAAACAGCGATGTACCCTATGTTCGCACTGTGGATCAGATCCCACCAGGACCTTCCCCTCAAGACCTACCAGATCGTCAACACGTTCCGTTACGAGACAAAGCAGACCAGGCCCTTCATAAGGGTCCGTGAGATCCACTTCTTCGAGTCGCACACCTGCCACGTCGACTACGACGATGCGCAGAAGCAGATCGAGGAGGACATCGAGATCCTCTCCAGGATCGCCAAGAAGATCTGTTTGCCTTACACGCTACTCATACGTACCGAGTGGGACAAGTTCCCCGGCGCGTATTACACAGTCGGTATCGATACGTCGATGCCCAACGGAAGGACCCTCCAGATGGGTTCCATCCACCACTACAAGACGAACTTCTCCGAGCCCTACGAGATCACCTACGAGGACAAGGACGGGGAGCACAAGTTCGTCCATCAGACCACCTACGGAATGTCCGAGAGGCTGGTCGGGGCCTTGATCGGGGTCCACGGAGACGACCAGGGACTCATCATGCCCCCCGGAATCGCACCCTACCAGATCGTCCTGATCCCCATCTTCAAGAAGGATAATCAGGAGACCGTTCTGGCCGCGGCCAAGGAGATGGAGACCGTCCTCTCCAAGGCAGGATTCAGGGTCAAGTTCGACGACCGCGACGACCGTCCCGGAGCGAAGTACTACGAGTGGGAGATGAAAGGTGTACCTCTCAGGCTCGAGCTCGGAGGACGCGACATCGAGAACAAGGTCGTATCGTTCTTCAGGAGGGACACCGCGGAGAAGGGAACCATTTCGATAGAGAACCTCGTTCCCGGAGTACAGCTCATCCTGGACGACATCTCTGACAACATGTTCAACAGGGCCAACGAGATCCAGAAGCAGCGCACACAGGACATCGATTCCATTGAGAACATCCCCGAGGACAAGATCCTCAGGTTCGGATGGTGCGGATGTGACGAGTGCGGTCACAAGTTCGAGGACACCACCGGTTTCAAGATCCTTGGAAGGCCCTATCACAAAGAGGAGTTCAAGGGCAAGTGCATAATCTGCGGAAAGGACACCGAAGAGCCCGCATACGCAGCCCACACGATGTGATCCCATGGCATTCCAGGAGGACGAGTACATCTACCTCGAGGACACCTCGGGCAAGAGGGTATGGCTCAAAGTGGTCTACGGCATGATGAAGGTCCAGTCCCTGGGGGCCATCGACGGCAGCAGGTTCAAGGACCTTGAGGAGGGCGATAAGGTCACCATCGTCGGCCGCGACTACAGGGTATTCAGACCCGGTGTGCTCGAACTCATGGAATCCCTGGACAGGGGCGCTCAGATCATTTCCGCTAAAGATGCCGCCACGATCCTGATGCATTGCGACATAAAGGCCGGCGACAGGGTGATCGAGGTCGGAGCTGGATCCGGCGGACTGACCACAGCACTTCTGCATGCCGTAGCTCCCACCGGGCAGGTTCTCACTTTGGAATTCAAGGAGGAGAACGCGCTCCGCGCCAAGAAGAACGTATCCAGGGTCGGTCTGGATAAGTACTGGAGCTATCAGATAGGCGACGCAAGGGACATGTCCGTCGATGTGGATTGGAAGGCAGATGCCCTCACCATGGACATGCCCGATCCGTGGCTGGCGCTGGACAATCTGGAGAAGCATCTCCGTTCCGGAGGTAGGCTCTGTGCATACGTCCCCAACATGAATCAGGCCGAATCAATCGTCAATGCACTGCGCGAGCACGGTTACTCCAATGTCTATGCCCTGGAGAACATGCAGCGCGGTCTAGAGGTCCACCCCGGCGGAGTGAGGCCGTCCTTCGAGATGCTCGGTCATACGGGCTATCTCATTTTCGCACGCAAAACTTCAGGAAATCCATGAGTTGATATGTCAACTATATATACGAGTTGATTAGTCAACTGCGTTATGGAAAAGGAGAACGAACGCATCTGCAGCCCCAGGGTCATCAAGACCTATCTGGAGAAGACCACAGGCCCCAAGTTCGAGGAACTGGGAGTAACGCCGTCGGGAGCTCCGTTCTTGGGCGAGATCGCATACAACGAGGGCATATCCCTCAAGGGACTCACCGAGATCCTGATGGTCGACAAGGCGCACACCACGCGTACCGTTTCCAAACTCATCGAGGCGGGCCTTGTTGAGGATAGGGCAGAAGGCCGTGAATATTCATTATATCTTACAGAGGAAGGGAAGGCTGTCGTCGATAAGATCAAGGTCATTATGGACGATGCCTGGAAGGGCCTTTTGAAGGACCTCACCCCCGAAGAGATGGATACGCTCATGGTAATCCTACAGAAGATTTCCAATACGGTCAAGGAGGCATGAAGCTGATCTTCAATTATTTCAGGAGGATCGACTGGCTCCTGCTGGCGGTGACGCTCGTTCTCGTCTATATTCAAGTCTGGCTGGAGCTGGAGATCCCGGGCTATATGGCGGAGATCACGAACATCATGACCCGCGGAGGCACCTCCGAGGAGGTCATGGAACAGGGTAAGTGGATGCTGGCCTGTGCTGCCGGAAGTCTGGTCACCGCGGTGATAGCTGGACTGATCATCGCTAACATAGGAACCAACCTGGGAAAGACCATGCGTGAACGCCAGTTCAACCAGGTCGAGAAGTATTCCGCCGCTGAGATCAACAGATTCTCCATATACAGTCTCATCACCCGTTCCACCAACGATGTCAACCAGGTCCAGATGGCCCTTATCTTGGGACTCATGGTGGCTCTCAGGGCACCGATGATGGCAATTCTGGCCTTGATGAAGATCTCGACCAAGAACATCGGATGGGTGGAGGTCACCCTTATCTGTCTCTTGGTCATGATCGTATTCATAGGAGTGATCCTGTGGTTCACCTTCCCCCGTTTCAAGAAGATCCAATGGATGAACGACGATGTCAACCGCATAACGAAGGAAGGCCTGAGCGGGATTCGTATTGTCCATGCTTACAACGCGGAGGCCTACCAGGAGAACAAGTTCAGGGAGGCCAACGATAGGCTGACTGATACACACGTGTCCGTCACCCGCGCTCTGGCGTTCCTCATGCCAGTGATAACGGCGATAATGAGCATTCTTGGTCTGGCGATCTACTGGATGGGCGCCGTCATAATCTCGGGGACTGAAGGTATGCTCGAAAGATATGCAGCCTTCTCCGATATGATCGTGTTCTCGTCGTATGCGATGCAGGTCATCGCGGCCTTCATGATGCTGATCATCGTGTTCATGGTCCTGCCCCGTGCCATGGTCGCGGCCAGGCGTATTGATGAGGTCATAAGGACCGAGCCCACCGTTCTGGACGGAGGTGTCAGGGAGTCCCCTCCGGAGATGGAGGGTTGCATATCATTCCGCAATGTATCGTTTGCTTACCCCGGTTCCCCTCAGGATTCGCTCACGGACATATCGTTCGATGTGGACAAGGGAGAGACCGTAGCGATCATCGGTTCCACCGGGTCCGGTAAGAGTACTCTGGTGAAGCTCATCCCTCGCTTTTACGATGCGAACTCCGGACAGATCACCGTGGACGGAGTGGATGTAAAGGAATACGACCAGGACTATCTGCACAGGAAGATAGGATACGTTCCCCAGAAAGCCGTCATGTTCAACGGCACCGTCTCATCGAACGTCAATTACGGAGACACGGAGGCTGAACGCAGCGAGGAGGATGTGAAGAAAGCCATCGCCATCGCACAGGGGACCGAGTTCGTGGAGAAGATGGAAGGCCAGTATCAAGGTGCCGTCGCAGAGGGAGGTACGAACCTATCAGGAGGGCAGAAGCAGCGTCTGTCCATCGCCCGTGCGGTATGCAGGAAGCCGGAGTTCTACATCTTCGATGATTCGTTCTCCGCCCTGGACTACAAGACCGACCACCTCCTGAGAAGCCAATTGAAGAAGGAGACGGCCGGAGTCACCACAATCATAGTCGCACAAAGGATAGGTACGATCAAGGATGCCGACAAGATCATCGTCCTCGACGAGGGAAGGATCGTTGGCATCGGGAAACACCAGGAGCTGCTGAAGGACTGTGAGGTATACCATCAGATCGCCAGGTCTCAGCTCTCAGAGGAGGAGTTGGTAAGATGAGTCCGCCCGAGAGAAGGAGAGGACCTAGGAATGCTCCTGGTATGCCCACGGAGAAGCCCAAGAACTTCAAACAGGCATGGGCCAGACTCTTCCAGTACATGGGTAAGTACAAGCCCCTGTTCATCATCGCGGTGATCTTCGCCATAGTCGGTACAGTGCTCACCCTGTTGGGTCCGAACATGCTCAGCGACATGACCGACCTGATCAAGGATGGGCTCTTCAGCGGCGACATAGACATGGATGCGATAGTGTCTATTGCCGTCTGGCTGCTGATTCTGTACGGAAGCAGCGCCGTCATATCGTTGGTGCAGGGACTGATTATGGCCACCATCGCCCAGAGGACCGCGGGTAACCTCCGTAATGACATCTCTGCGAAGATTGACCGCATCCAGCTGAAGTACTTCGACAGCGCCAAATCAGGGGACCTGATGAGCCGTGTGACCAACGATGCGGATTCGCTAGGACAGGATACGAACCGTTCCGTGAGCACCATGATCGTGGCCATCACGCAGTTTCTAGGGTCCCTGATCATGATGATGTACACCAACCTGACCATGGCCGGTGTCGCAGTCGGTTCGACCATCATCGGATTCATACTGATGGCCCTGATCATGTCCAGGTCGCAGAAGTACTTCGAGGCCCAGCAGAACTATCTGGGGGCCATGAACGGCCACATCACCGAGACGTACAACAACCACAGCATCGTCAAGTCCTACAACGGCGACAAGAGGGCCAAGAAGGAGTTCGATGACATCAACAGCAACCTTCAGCACAGCGGTTTCATGGCCATGTTCATGGCAGGGACCATGATGCCCCTGATGGGCTTCATCGGGAACTTCGGATACGTCATGGTCTGTATCGTCGGAGCGATGATGGTCCTCGACGGAGAGATCACCATAGGGGTCATCGTCGCATTCATGATCTACATCAGGCTATTCACCAACCCTCTGCAGCAGATGTCGCAGGGTCTTACCGTAATGCAGTCCGTGGCGGCCGCGGCCGAGAGGATCTTCGGATTCCTCGACGAGGAGGAGTTCGAGGACGAGTCGGACAAGGTCCAGAGGATAGAGGCCAAAGGTCACGTCGAGTTCAGGGACGTACATTTCGGATACAATCCCGATATGGAGATCATCCACGGGTTCTCCGCTGACATCCAACCGGGTCAGAAGGTCGCGATCGTCGGGCCCACCGGTGCGGGGAAGACGACCATGGTCAATCTGCTGATGAGGTTCTACGAGGTCTGGAGCGGGGACATACTCATAGACGGCGTGTCCATCAAGGACCTCACCAGGGAGAACGTACATGAGCAGTTCTGCATGGTCCTCCAGGACACTTGGCTGTTCGAGGGGACCATCAAAGAGAATCTGGTCTACAACAAAGAAGACATCTCAGACGAGAAGCTGGAGGAGGTCTGCAAGGCGGTGGGGATCCATCACTTCATCATGTCCCTTCCTGACGGATACGATACTGTCCTTGAGGATAACGATACCCTGTCCGCCGGCCAGAGGCAGCAGCTGACCATCGCCCGTGCGATGTTGGACACCTCCCCTATGCTCATTTTGGACGAAGCAACGAGTTCTGTGGACACCAGAACGGAGCTGATAATCCAGAAGGCAATGGATGATCTGGCACATAACAGGACATCCTTCGTGATCGCCCACAGGCTGTCGACCATCAAGGATGCCGACCTCATCATCGTGATGAGAAACGGCAGTATCATCGAGCAGGGTACGCACGAGGAGCTGCTCGCGAAGGGCGGATTCTATCAGGACCTGTACGACAGTCAGTTCGAGGAGACCGAGATGGACTGAAAAACGGAGGTTTTATCATAAACCTCACTCTTTTCTCCCCTATATTGTATTATACGCGCCTTATAGGGGGAGCAACCTTTTAATAATACCATCTATTGCACCCGAATTACAAGCTTGAAAGCTATCCATAAGGGCCTGTAGCTCAGCTAGGTAGAGTACCTGACTTTTAATCAGGCTGTCAAGGGTTCGAATCCCTTCAGGCCCGCCAATGGACTTCATGAGAGATCGACGGCAGATCAAGTATGAGGAAAGGCACACACTTTTTCTCAAAATCAAACGTCTTCGCCAGATGACCGGTCTGGAACAAAAGTAGGTGAAAACTTGGCAACAGAAAACATCTCGTTCAATGTACTCACGCACTGCCTAGTGCCTGAGCATCACCTCTTGTCCGAAGAGGAGGCACAAGCGGTTCTCGATAGGAAGGGAATCAAACTTGAGCAGCTTCCCAAGATAAGAAAAAGCGACCCCGGAGTCAAAGTCCTGGAGAGTATCCACGGACCCATCGAGGAGGGCCGCGTCATAAAGATCGTAAGGAAGAGCAAGACCGCCCAGGAGTTCGTGGCGTATAGGCTCGTAACGAGGGGATGAAGATGAGGGATCTAGTACAACTCTACTTCTCGGAACACAACATTGTGAACCACCACCTCTCGTCCTTCAACGATTTCCTCGCGACCGAGGACAACCCCAACAGCAGGATGCAGAGGATCGTCGACGACATCAGGGTCCCCACAGACGACGCTACCCGCGGAGTCATCAAGCTGGACCCCGAGAGGACCGGCGGAAGGAACCTCGAGATCCGTATCGGAAGGACCAGGGATGAGGACGGCCACATCGACGTCAACGCAAGGCCCACCATCCGTGTCGGCGAGCCCTACGTAAAAGAGGCAAACGGTTGCGAGCACTGGACTACCCCCATGGAGGCCAGGCTCAGAAAGTTCAACTACGCATCCCGTGTCGAAGTGTTCTTTGAGATCTTCGAGGACGGACAGGAGATCGACTCCCCCGAGGGATCCGGATGGCTTTGGGTCGGAGACCTGCCCATCATGGTCAAATCCAAGGGATGCAGCCTTTACAAGGAGAACCTGGAGCACCACCTTGAGCGCTCTCTCACCCCCGAGGAGTACGAGCAGGAGCTCGTCATGGAGAAAGAGGACCCCAGGGAGCCCGGAGGATACTTCATCGTAGGAGGTACCGAGAGGGTACTCATCACGCTGGAGGATCTCGCACCCAACAGAGTAATGGTCGAGTACAATGAGAAATACGGCGCGGCAGTCGAAGTTGCCAAGGTCTTCTCACAGAAGGACGGTTACCGCGCATTGACCCTCGTGGAGAAGAAGAAGGACGGAATGCTTTCCGTTTCCGTTCCCGCTGTCTCCGGTTCCATCCCCCTCATCGCACTGATGAAGGCGCTCGGAATGGAATCAGATCAGGAGATCTACGAGACCATCGTCTCCGATGAGCTCATGGCAAACACCGTGTACGCCAACATCGAGACCGCTTATGATAAGAAGACATACGCGCCCAACGGATTCCACACAACCGAGGACGCGATCCTGTTCCTTGAGAGGAACTTCGCTGCCGGTCAGGCGAAGGAATACAGGACCAAAAAGGTTGAGTCCATCCTCGACCGTTCACTGCTCCCCCACCTGGGAGACTCAATCGAAGACAGGAAGAAGAAAGCAATCTTCCTCGGCCGCGTAGCACGTTCCGTCCTCGAACTTTCCCTCGAGAAGAGGAAGGAGGACGACAAGGACCACTACGCAAACAAGAGGCTCAAGCTCTCCGGAGACCTCATGGAGGATCTCTTCAGGACAAGCTTCAGCAGCCTCATGAAGGACCTGAAATACCAGCTCGAGAGGAGCTGGGGAAGGAAGAGGAACGAGAAGTTCGACATCAACACCATCCGTTCCTCCATCAGGACCGAGCTGCTCACACACAAGCTCATCCACGCTCTCGCCACAGGAAACTGGGTCGGCGGACGTGCAGGAGTATCGCAGCTTCTCGACAGGACATCCAACCTGTCCGCTATGTCTCACCTCAGGAGGGTGACATCGTCCCTGACCAGGAGTCAGCCTCACTTCGAGGCCCGTGACCTGCACCCCACACAGTGGGGAAGACTCTGCCCCTCGGAGACACCTGAAGGACAGAACTGCGGTCTGGTGAAGAACGCCGCCTTGATCATCGAGATCTCGGAGGGAATCCCCGAGATGGACATCAGGTGGATGCTCAGGGAGCTGGGAATCAAGACAGTCAAGACATCCGACGAGACCCGTGTATACGTCAACGGAGACCTTGTCGGAGTTCACGAGGACGCCAAGAAGCTGGTCAACGAGATCAGGGAGCGCAGGAGATGCGGTCTGATCTCCGGACAGATCAATGTCCGTTTCGATCAGGAGACCAACGAGGTCATAATCAACTGTGATGAGGGACGTCTCAGAAGGCCTCTCCTCATCGTCAAGAACGGAAGGCTGGCACTTACAAGGAAACACATCGAGGGAATCCGCGAGGAGAAGATCAGGTGGAACGACCTGTTCCGCGAGGGAATCATCGAGTGGATCGATGCAGAGGAAGAGGAGGACGCACTTGTCCTCGTCGACCCCTACGACGTGCCTTCCAGGTGCCCCTGCTGCGGTCATGCGCTCTCTGTCACCGACGCAGACTGGACCAACCCCGGAAAGGATGAGGATGCGGTCCTGAAGTGCAGATGGTGCGACAACGAGTTCACAGTGCCCAGCAAGCTCGACCCCAAGTACACCCACATGGAGGTCGACCCGATGATCATCATCGGAGTCGGATGCGGTATCGTTCCCTATCCCGAGCACAACTCCGCACCCCGTATCACAATGGGTGCAGCAATGGGTAAGCAGGCTCTGGGAATCTCCTGTTCCAACTACAGGATCAGGCCCGACACCAGGGGACACCTGATGCACTACCCGCAGGTGCCCATGGTCCAGACGCAGACCATGAACTATATGCACTACGAGCACAGGCCCGCAGGACAGAACTTCTGTATCGCTGTCCTCTCATACCACGGATACAACATCGAGGATGCGCTCGTCATGAACAAGAGCTCCGTGCAGAGAGGTCTCGGAAGATCCACCTTCCTCAGGTCCTACTCCGCTGAGGAGCACCGCTACCCCGGAGGAACCGAGGATGCGTTCGAGATCCCCCAGCCCGACGTCACCGGAGCCCGTGAGGAGGACAAGTACTCCATGCTCGGCGACGACGGTCTGATCCTTCCCGGATCCCAGGTCGGAAGCTCCGACGTACTCGTCGGAAAGACATCGCCTCCCAGGTTCAACGAGGAGGACACCGATTTCCTCACACCTCAGAAGAGGAGGGAGACATCCGTCACCGTCAGGCACGGAGAGAGCGGATACGTCGATTCAGTCATGATCACAGAGGACCTCGACGGACGCAAGCTCGTCCGCGTCAAGGTCAGGGACCAGAGGATCCCCGAACTCGGTGACAAGTTCTGTTCGAGGTTCGGACAGAAGGGAGTCGTCGGAAGGCTCGTCGACCAGTGCGACATGCCTTTCACCGCGGACGGAGTGACACCCGATCTGGTCGTCAACCCCCACGGTATCCCGTCCCGTATGACCATCGGACACGTCCTCGAGATGATCGCAGGTAAGGTCGGATCGATGGAGGGACGCACCATCGACGGTACAGCGTTCTCCGGAGAGAACGAGGAGTCCATCCGTGACGGTCTCGTCAGGAACGGATTCAAGAACACCGGAAAGGAGATCATGTACGACGGAAGGACCGGAAAGATGATTCAGGCAGAGGTATACACCGGAGTCATCTTCTACGAGAAGCTGCACCACATGGTCAGCGGAAAGATGCACGTCAGGTCCAGAGGACCCGTCCAGATCCTTACCAGGCAGCCTACCGAGGGTCGTTCCAGGCAGGGAGGTCTCAGGTTCGGAGAGATGGAGCGTGACTGTCTGATCGGTCACGGAGTATCCATGGTCATCAAGGACCGTCTCCTCGACGAGTCGGATGGAACACAGCAGTGGATCTGCGGCAACCCGTCCTGCGGACACATCGCAATCATGGACAGGCATGGATCCCTTTACTGTCCTGTCTGTAAGAATAATACAAACATCTACCAGGTTCAGACATCCTACGCTTTCAAGCTGCTGATGGATGAGCTTCTGTCCCTTGGTGTAGCCATGAGGCTTCAGCTGGAGGATTTGAAATGACATACGGAATCACGAAGAGGATCGGATCGATCAAGTTCTCCTGTCTCTCCCCCGAGGAGATCAGGAAGATGTCCGCCATCAAGGTCATCACGCCCGACACGTACAACGACGAGGGCTATCCCTACCCCGGTGGACTCATGGACCCCCATATGGGAGTCATCGAGCCCGGAATCCGCTGTAAGACCTGCGGATGCAAGGTCGACGAGTGTCCCGGACACTTCGGACACATCGAGCTCGCACTGCCCGTCATCCACGTCGGATTCATCAAGGACATCAAGATGCTGCTGGAATCCACCTGCTGCAAGTGCGGCAGGCTCATGCTGTCCCCCGAACAGATCAAGGACCGCATGGACAGCATGGAGAAGATGGAGGAGCTCGGAGGAGGAACCATCGAGAAGAAGCTCTTCACGAAGGACACCGCCAAGGATGCATCCGGAAAGGCCGTCTGCCCCTACTGTAACGAGACGCAGATCAAGATCAAGCTCGACAAGCCCACAACATTCAGGGAGGTCGAGGACAACCACAAGCTCACACCCAAAGAGGTCCGCGAGAGGCTCGAGAGGATCCCCGATGAGGATCTCAGGGCCCTGGGAATCGACCCCGAGACCTGCAGGCCGGAGTGGATGGTCCTTACAGTCCTCGCAGTGCCCCCTGTCTCCGTCAGGCCCTCGATCACACTCGAGGCAGGAGACAAGTCCGAGGATGACCTGACCCACAAGCTGGTCGATGTCCTCAGGATCAACCAGAGGCTCAGAGAGAACCGTGATGCAGGAGCACCCCAGCTGATCGTTGAGGATCTGTGGGAGCTTCTCCAGTACCACGTCACCACATACTTTGACAACCAGACATCCGGTATCCCGCCCGCGAGGCACAGGTCCGGACGTCCCCTCAAGACGCTCGAGCAGAGGCTTAAGGGTAAGGAGGGTCGTTTCAGATCCAACCTTTCCGGTAAGCGTGTCAACTTCTCCGCCCGTACCGTCATCTCGCCCGATCCGCTGCTCTCCATCAACGATGTTGGAGTACCTACGTTCGCAGCAAGGGAACTCACCGTTCCCCTCCGCGTGAACCAGTACAACATCGAGAAGGTCAGGGAGATCGTCAGGCGCGGTCCCATGGCGGATAAGCTGGACTTCCCCTACGTCCCCGGAGCGAACTACGTCATCCGTTCCGACGGAAGGAAGATCAGGATCACCGAGAGGAACGCCGAGGAGGTCGCCGAGGGTCTCGACATCGGATACACCGTCGAGAGACAGCTCGTAGACGGAGATGTCGTCCTGTTCAACAGGCAGCCTTCGCTGCACAGGATGTCCATGATGGCGCACCGCGTCAAGGTCATGGAGGGAAAGACATTCAGGTTCAACCTGTGCGATTGTCCTCCCTACAACGCAGACTTCGACGGAGACGAGATGAACCTCCACGTACTGCAGTCCGATGAGGCACGTGCAGAGGCACGTATCATCATGCAGGTCCAGGAGAACATCCTGTCCCCCAGGTACGGAGGACCTATCATCGGTGCGATCCACGACCACATCACGGGAGCTTACTTCCTCACACACTTCAACCCCCGCTTCAACGCGGAGGAGGCGGCGAACATCATGTTCAAACTGGACGATGTCCCCATGCCCGAACCCTTCATCGACGAGGAGACGGGAGAGAAGTACTGGACTGGAAGGCAGCTGTTCTCGACAATCCTTCCCAAAGGATTCAACACAAGCTTCAGGGCGAACATCTGCAACTGCAACAACCGTGCAGAGTGCAAGAAAGGAAACTGCCCCAACGACGGATACGTCATCATCCGCGACGGTCAGCTGATCTGCGGAACCATCGACGTCAAGGCAATCGGAAACAGCAAGGGTAAGATCCTCGATCGTATCGCACGTGACTACGGATCTGATAGGGCCGCCCAGTTCATCAACCAGGTCACCAGGCTCGCCCTCGGTGCACTGATGAACCACGGATTCAGTACCGGTATCAGCGACGAGGATATCCCTCAGGAGGCACTCCTCCAGATCAGCAACAACACCAACGAGCACATCGACAAGGTGACTGCTCTGGTGGACTCATACCGTTCCGGAACCCTCCAGCAGATGCCCGGACGTTCTCTCAGGGAGACCCTCGAGGTCAGCGTCATGAAGGAGCTGGGAGAGGCCCGTGATGAGGCAGGAGACATCGCAGGAAAATACCTGGGAATGGACAACCCCGCTGTCATCATGGCGAAGGCCGGAGCCCGTGGATCGATGCTTAACCTGTCACAGATGGCCGGTTGTGTTGGTCAGCAGTCCGTTCGTGGAGAGAGGCTGTCCAGAGGATATTGGAACAGGACGCTCTCCCACTTCGAGAAGGGAGACCTCGGGGCATACGCCAGGGGATTCTGCTCCAACTCATACAAGTCCGGACTCACGCCCACCGAGTTCTTCTTCCACGCAATGGGAGGAAGAGAGGGACTGGTCGATACCGCTGTCCGTACTTCCAGGTCAGGATACATGCAGAGGAGGCTCGTCTCCGCTCTGGAGGACCTCAAGCTGACATCCGACGGAACCGTAAGGAACACCGTGGGAACCGTCGTCCAGTTCAAGTACGGAGAGGACGGAGTCGATCCCGCCAAGACCGTCAGGGGTAAGGCAATCGACCTCGACGACCTGTTCTTCGAGGTGTTTGGCGACGCGGCCGAGGACTTCATCCAGGACAACGAGAAGGACGTCGGCGGAGACTACGGATCCCTCGAGAAGGACGAGATGGAATACATCGAGGAAGAGGGAGACGGAGAGGACATGGACGACCTTGACATCGACTACGACGGAGGAGGTGAGTGATAATGGCAAAGAAAGACACCATGAACGCACTCCTTAAGAGGAACATCAGCGAGGAATCCGCCACGCTCCTGCTCACGAAGTTCAGCACACTGAGCGATATCAGCCGTGCGGACGAGTCCGAGCTCGTGGAGCTCGGAATGACCGAAGAGGAGGCAAAGTCCGTCCTGTCCAAGGTCGGAAAGAAGAGCGGAACCACCTCGGCGAAGTCCACCAAGAAGAAGGAGGAGGAGAAGACTGTGGTCACCCCTATGGAGGAGGTCACACAGTTCTACACCTACAACGAGACCGAGCTGAAGCTCAAGGCGATCATGCAGAAGGAAGGCATCGAACTCCCCATGAAGATCATCGTCGACATCGCGGCACGCATCGAGGGCCACGACGTACCCGATGACAAGTGCAGGGAGCTCATCGTCAGGGCCTACGACATGTATCAACGCCACAAGATGGACCAGAACGAGTCCGCCGGAGTCATGGCGGCCCACTCTATCGGAGAGCCCGGTACCCAGATGAACATGCGTACCTTCCACTACGCCGGAGTCGCTAACATCAACGTTACCCAGGGACTTCCCCGTCTGATCGAGATCGTGGATGCAAGGCGCATCCCCAGTACCCCTTCGATGGACATCCCTCTCGAAGGAATCGCAGCTCAGGACGAGAGCGTCGCGCGTCTCGTCGCATCTAACATCGAGATGACATCCATCCTGGACGTCGCCACCATCGACACGGACATCACCAACATGACGCTCATCGTCAGGCCGAACATCCGTAAGATGGAGGAGAGGCACATCGAGGTGGACGAGCTCGTTGACAGACTGAACAAAGTGAAGGCAGTCCGCGGAATGGTCAAGCTGTCGGGATACGACATCGTGATCCAGTCCGACGAGCCTTCCTACAAGAAACTCCAGGCGATGTATGATGCCGTTAAGACAGCCAAGATCAAAGGTATCGACGGAATCACCAGGGCCGTTCTGTCCAAGACAGAGGGCTACTGGAAGATCGTCACTGAAGGAAGCAATCTGAAAGAGGTCCTCGCAGTCGAGGGAGTGGATGCACCGAACGTCATGACGAACAGCATCCTGGAGGTTGCGGACGTCCTCGGAATCGAGGCGGCCAGGAACTCCATCATCCACGAAGCGATGGGAACTCTCGGAGAGGCAGGTCTTGATGTCGACATCCGTCACATCATGCTTGTCGCCGATCTCATGACCAACGACGGTTATGTGAAGGCAATCGGAAGGCACGGAGTGTCCGGAAAGAAGTCCTCGGTTCTCGCCAGGGCAGCTTTCGAGATCACCGCCGCGCACCTTCTGCACGCAGCTATGGTAGGAGAGGTCGACCACCTTGAGGGTGTGACCGAGAACATCATAGTTGGACAGCCGGTCACCTTAGGTACCGGTGCTGTAAACCTTATTTACACACCCAAGAAAAAGGGGGATAAAGAATGAGCGAAGTAGACATTAGCAGAGCTTTGAAATCCGCTATCACCACCGGAAAGGTGCAGTTCGGATTGGATCAGACTATGAAAGCAGTGAAGGACGGAAAGGCCCAGATGATCATCCTGGCCAGGAACTGTCCTAGCAAGGACCTGAAGGACGCGAACGTAAAGGTTCACATCTACGACGGGAACAACATGGAGCTCGGTGCTCTGTGCGGAAAACCCTTCTCTGTCTCTGCCCTTGCAATCATTGACAAAGGTAGCTCCAACATCTTAACGCTGTGAGGAACATGTCCGCAGATATCGTACTTACCGAGGATACGCTCAGGTACATCGCTCTCTTCGAGCAGATCACCAAGGCAAACGCCATCGACTGTATGGACACTGAGGACAAACTCGTGTTCGTCGTCGAGAAAGGACAGGGCAACGTCGCTGTCGGAAAGAAGGGAGAGCATGTGATCAAGCTGAAGGATAAGACCGGAAAGAACATCCAGGTCGTAGAGTACTCTGACGATCCGGAACAGTTTGTGAAGAATGTGTTCCACATTTACGGTCCTCAGAAGGTCGTTATCGAGCAGCGCGGAAACATAACTCACGCCACAGTCACAGTGGATCCCAAGCTCAAGGGCCGCGCCATCGGCAAGGCCGGAAAGAACCTGCGCATCGCCAGGGACATCGTGAACAGGCATCACGAGATCCAGAGCATCAGCGTGGACTGACGGTCCCCCTTACGATCTGCCGATCGTGCGGTTGGGAATCAATCAAACCTCTTACTCTCAAACCATTTTCCTTTTCAAGATCAATTGAGCGGAGTCCTCTCAACCTCGAGGCCGTCCGCGGTGGGGTATTGTTCAGAGATATAGCACTTGAAGCCTAGTTCGTCGGCTATGTCCTCGAGTACCCAAGGAGCAACCTCGACCTTGTTCTCCAATACCGAAAATAGTATGTCTGGAACATCCAGTTCGCGCAGCTTTGAGACCACCGCATCGAGGTCGTTCGAGTACACGAATCCCCTGACCAATGTGCCGTCGTCTGTGACCGCCTGATAGTCCGTGCAGATGTGCTGAGCGCGGCGTATTAGCCTCTTCCTAAGCTGCACCCCGTCCTTGAATGCGGATGAGCAGAGGTGGATGTTGATCTTCTTGTTCTCCTTCATGACGGCCATCGCGGTCTCGTGGGAACCTTTGACCGCTGAGGAGATATCATCCTTCACCTCGAAATCGTGGGAAGCCATCATATCCCAATTGCTCTCTGAGAACTCCAATTCGTTGAGGTTGATGAACTTCGCACCGACGGAGTCTGCATATCTGACCAGAGCGGACAGCTCCTTCTCCTTGCCAGGGATTGCGGGGACCTCGATCCCCACATCCATCGATGTGGATGAGATGATATCCTTCAGGCCGGAGTCCTCCATGTGTGTCCATGCTCCGACCATAGGGTGGAAACGGATCTCATCCAGACCGGCTTCCTCCAGCTGTTTCACCTTGTCGATGTCGAAGGTGGCGGTGTAGAGATGGATGTGATGCTCCTTTCCGAACCTGTCCTTCAGGAGTTTGATCATGTGGAGTGTGCGGTCTATGGCCAGAAGAGGATCGCCACCGGTTATTCCGGTACCCGTCGCATCCATAGATTCTGCTTCGGCGATGATCTCCTCGTCGGATGTGACCTTGGCCTCGTTGGCGTAGATGACATCCAGGCCCTTCTTCTCCAGGGAGACGGGACAATAGTAGCAGTTCCATTTGCACTGGCCTGTAACCAGAAGGACCATCTTGGATCCGTTGATGCAGTGTTCGCATCCTTTTGCCACATGTCCGTTGCATGCCGAACCGCATTCCATCTTCCTGAGCATGCCGGGTGTTACGGCACGACAGTTTATAATCACTGGCGCGGATGCGGGACGCATGAAGATGGACAGCAGACTTGTTCTCGCGCTTGACGAGACCGATGGTAAGAAAGCACTCAACGTGGCCGAATTGGTGAGCGATGTGGTCGATGCTATCAAGATCAACTGGCCCCTGGTCCTGTCCGAAGGCCCCCAGATGATTACCAAGCTGTCCGAATTCTCTGATGTCATATGCGATTTCAAAGTCGCCGACATCCCCAACACCGTCAGGCTGATCGTGGAGAACGCTGTCTCCAGAGGGGCTTCAGCAGTCATAGTGCATGCATTCACAGGTGACGATTCCCTCAAGGCGGCCGTCGATGCAGCCGGCGATGCCGAGATCTACGCGGTCACTGAGATGAGTCACCCCGGAGGCAAGATGTTCACCGCGAAGCATGCCGAGGAGATGGCAAGGCTCGGGGTGGAGTGCGGAGTCAAAGGTTTCATAGCACCCGCCACCCGTCCGGAGAGGATAGCAGACATCCGCAAGATCATCGGCGATCTGAAGATACTCTCTCCCGGAGTCGGTGCCCAGGGAGGCAAGGCCTCGGATGCGATACGTGCAGGCGCCACGTACACCATAGTCGGCCGTGCGATATACGGTTCCGACAACCCCCGCGAATCGGCCCTAGCCTTCGCAGAGGACATAAGGACAGCGCTCTGACGCTGGTCTCCCTTTACCCCTCTTATAATATAATAAAAGAAACGCGCTAAACGTTTTAATATGTAACCGAGTATCAACGCCATTCATAAGACGGAGACTTATAGAATGCGCAAATTCGGAAAAGAGTCAACCGCCCCTTCTGAAGGGGTAAGCCGCGAAAGCGGTGCTGGGTGGTTGCAGAACCACGGTGCTCTTGCCGTTTGCATCATCGCTTTGCTGGCGTTTGTCCTCAGAACGGTGTTCGCTTACGGTGTTTCCGCAGACGGGGACTTCGCCCTGTCCGGCGGATCAGAGGCACAATATCATCTGCATGTAGTCGAAAGCATACTCAATGGCAGCTTCATCTTCGGTTCTGATGCGGCAGCCAATTACCCTATCGGGGGACTCAATATCAACCCGCCCCTGTACGACATGATCGCTGCAGGAATCGGTTCATTCGCAGGCGCTTCCTTTGCGCTGGCCGTTCTCGCTCCCATCTTCGGAGCCCTCACGGTGTTCCCCGTCTATCTCGTTGGTAAGGAACTCAAGGGAGTCACGACCGGAGTCGTCGCTGCCCTCATCTACGCCCTGATGGCCCTGCCTATCAGCGCATCTGTGTTCTCCAACGGAACTGAGTTCGCTTTCACAGCATTCCTCTTCGCTTTCTTCATCCTGATGATGATCAAACTCGTCAGGAAGGTCAACGAGAACGAGTTGGCCGTTAAGGAAGCAGCAATCGCAGGCCTCTTCCTTGGTCTCATCGCACTTTCGTGGAACGGATTCCGCATGATCCTGGTCCTTCTAATCATCGTCATGGTCATCCAGATCGTTCTCGACCGTTTCAACTCCAAGGATTTCAAGGTACCTCTCTACTCCTACTCCATCGTCATGGTCATCGGAGTCGCCATCGGTGCCGTGTACTACATCCCTGCGGGACTTTGGGATGCGGTTTTCTCCGGACCTGTTCTCATCACTCTCGTCGCGGTGGTCTTCGGATTCCTGTTCAGGGCAGTTTCAAGCAAGCCTTGGATCTTCACGATCCCCGCATTCATCGTAGCGTTCGCAGCAGTGGCGGTCATCCTCTTCTTCATCGATTCTGACCTCTGCACAGCGCTCCTCGTGGGCAATGATGCCTACATCAACCCCCTCATGGATGAACTGGCTAGAACCAGTGTTTCCATCTCTACAATGTCCTCATACTACGGATGGCTCCTCATGTGGATGCCCTTCGCACTGGGACTCTACGAATTCTACGTATACGCAAGGAAGGACCGCTCCCACAAGCAGCTGTTCCTCGTGATGCTCCTCCTCGTCCCCTGGTTTTTCGCATGGACCTCCTACGGGGCAGCAGTCGTCGCAGGACCTGTCTTCGCATTGGCCTCTTCGATCGTCATCTTCGAGATCCTGTCCAGGGTAGATCTCAAAGCATACTGGGCAAGCATGAAGAACGCCGGATTCCCCGGACTCTTCAGAAAGATGATCAAGCCCGTACCCCTCCTCACAGTACTGGTCGCAGCATTCCTCGTCATCCTGCCCGGAGCAGTCTACGCAGTCGATGCAGGAATCTCCAGCAATGAGGATTACGGATACTTCGCATACGGAAACACCACATATACAATCGAGACCGGCGAGTCATACCCCATGTCCTACATCTACGATGACCTCAAGCTCATGGACGATGACAGCGCAGTCCTCACTTGGATCAACACAGCAGCCGACGTCGAAGCGGCCGGTTACAGCACCGTCAACGACAGATTCGGTGACGGAGCATCCGCAGCAGCCCAGATCTACTTGGCTGAAGGAGCGGCCGGAGCAACGGCAGCCCAGATCATCCGTGTGATCTGCGCCAACACCGACTCCAACTTCGCACAGGCATTCCAGGATTACCCCGGTCTCTACGCTGAGATCAAGGCGTACATCGACGACCCCAGTTCCGCGGTCGATGAGGTCCTCAAGGACACATCCGTCTACGGAAACATCAACTCCGATGTAATGGAGGAGAATGCAGTCTACCTCGTCACAACCAAACTCATCACGGATACGATGAGCACCGCTGCGATCATGGACGCATACGACAGTGTCTGCGGACAGTCCAGCGACAGGATCGGATACTACCTCGTCGACGGATCCATGGTACCTCTCGCATACGGCGACGGAGACTCGCTCTCCACCATGGCATACTTCGCCGGTTATTCCACCGACAGCTACGGAGCAGCAACCCAGTTCTACTCCCTCATTACATATTACTCGAACTACTATCCCGCGATGGCCACAGATGCCCTCTACGACACATTCATGTGGAAGGCCCTTATCGGACCCTCCCCTGAGTACATGGGATACACATCATCCTTCTCGTACCTCTACGACCTGGCCTCCAGCAACGGAACCGTCAAGACCATGCCCGGATACGGACTGGCCGGATACAACATCGTCAGCTGGTATGTCAAGTACAACGAGAAGGCTAACGCCACTAGCGAGGACGACGGATGGAATTACGTCACACACGACAAGGCAGTTGAGCTCCAGTCCAAGAACGGAGGAACCATCAACTACCTGTCCTCCATGATCCTCTACGAGTACTCCGGAATCGGATTCGGATCCGCCACGTACAGCTCCAAGGTCGTCAACGAGTACAACGAGCCCCTCGACGGAATCACCGTTCAGGTCACGAGCTTCAACTCCAAATACGAAGCCACTACAGTTTACTCCGAGACCAAGACCGACAAGGACGGAAACTTCACCGTACAGGTGCCCAACGACTACTACATGGTGACATTCAAGAGCGGAAACGTCGACCTCCAGACCACCACCACAGCGGCAGGAGTCCAGGTGGAGTCCGCCAAGTTCAAGGCAGTGATCACCGTCGGAGACAACATCGACTACAGCAAGTACAAGTATGTGCTCGAGAAGGGCGACTTCAAGGCATACGTCAATTCCGTCTTCGGAATCGTGAATTCCGCAGTCGCAACGGACGGAGAGGGTAACTACATCCACATCGCTCCCGGACAGTACAGCTACAAGCTCATCGACGATACTGCAGCCACCGTCGCCAGCGGAACCGTCACACTCTACGCAGGAGAGAATCCCGCATTGATGATCTCCCCCAAGACTTACACGATTACCGCCACTGTCACCGATTACTTCGGAAACAGCGTCGCCAGCGGAACCGTCGTCGCCATGAACGCAACGACATACCTCGAGTACTCCGCGGCCATCGAGGACGGAAAGGCAGTCATCACAGTGCCTGCCGGAGGAACCTACACAGTGTCCCTCACCGACGGATATGTCTGCGCCAGTACGACATCGCTCATCCTCAACACCAACAGGACCGTCAGCATCACAGCCTACGAGGCCAACGAGGTAACAATCACCAACCCCGTCGACACACCTTTGACAGCATACGGAGGAAACTTCAGTATCACAGTCGAGGGAGACAAGATGTACCTGCCCACCTCCATCGGAGCGCAGATGTATGCATTCACTATCTACGGTGTCGATGCAAGCAACGTCTACTGGGCCGAGTACAAGTCCGGAAGCAGCGTGACCCTCAACACCGCCAAGGCATACAAGGTCTCAGGAAGCATCGAGGCCGAGGGAAGCGTCACATTCTACGACTCTGATATGATGTTCACCGCCAAGACCGACAAGGACGGAAAGTTCGCGATCATGCTGCCCGCCAAGGATTACAAGATCTGGGCATACACCGACAGCAACAGGGTCTACCTCGGAAACGCCAGCGTCAAGGGCGACACCGATCTCGGAGCCCTCGAGCTCGAGAACGGAAGGAAGGTCACCGCCACATACCAGTATGCAAGCGGAACCAGCAAGTCCAACGTCGGACTGCCCTTCACACCGATCTGCGTCACGATGAGCTACGGTTCCACCGTATGGACGGTACCCGCAGTCACCGACACGACCGGAAAGGCAACGTTCGCAATACCCGTCGAGGCTACCGGACTCTCCGTCATAGCTAACAACGGATCAATCTCCAACGATGCATTCGAGGCTACCGGACTCAACTACAACTTCGAGAAGGGAACCTCAGCGGTCACCGCGACCATCACCATCGCGAAGGAGAAGCTCGTCAAGCACACCATCGCTAACGATTACACGATCACCATCAAGCCCTACGGAGAGGAGACCGAGACAACGATCATCGGACCTACCGAGCTTGCACCCGGTCAGTACACAGCGAAGATCAACGCTAACACAGGATACTACTTCGACGGTACCATCTACGTGTACCCCGGAAAGACCGTCTTCGACGGACTCAACGTCATCGAGGTATACGGCGTCAAGATCGACAAGTACGAACTCGACGATCTCGAGATCACCGGAGAGAAATCCCACAGCGACTACAACAAGGACGGTATCTACTACTTCGAGTACGACTGCGAGTACTTCCTCACAACGAAGAACCCCAGCACCGGCTACATGAAGAACGGATACCTCTACATCGCAGAGGGAGGCAGCGCACCCGCATCCATGGACATGAAGACCGAGGGAAGGGTCAACGAGATCAAGGGATTCGTCAGCGCCATCGCTGACGGAGAGGTCACAGTGCTCTACAACGGAGATGTTAAGGTCGTTGCAGAGGTCAAGAGCGGAGCATTCACAGTGGATCTCCCCGAGACCGTAACATCTGCGGACTTCTACGCCGAAGTGACCAAGACCATCGCATCCCAGAAGTTCGGATTCGAGGGATACCTCGAGGTCACAGACTTCAGCAGCAAGACCGTGAACATCCCCGTGTACTCCAACCAGTCCGTGGCCGACTTTGACGGCGATCTCGATGCATGCATCATCGCATCCGAGTTCCACGACGGAAAGGCCAAGATCGGTCTGAGGATCTACAACAACACCGATACCGTCAAGGCATACGCAGTGACATCCGGAACGGCCCTTGTCCTCGATAAGGTCGTACAGGTCATCATCCCCGCGAACAGCGTGGAAGAGGTCGTCGTCGAGGGAGCCTACGAGCCTAACGGAACCGGAATCGGATCCGTCGGAATGTCGGTCATTGTATCCGACTTCAACGGAAGCTCCAGCCTGACCCTGAAGGTCCTGAACGGAGCCACTTGGGACAACAAGTCGTCCATCACGATGAAGACCGCGGCAGACTGCGACAACAAGGACAAGCTGTCCGGAGCAGAGTACATGTACGCACTGACCTTCGTCAACGAGGGACAGACAGACCGTATCAAGATCGATGTCACCACCGAGGCTGGATACAATGTCGCACTCATGACACAGAACGGCGAGTACATCGAGCACAGCGGAAGCGAGTTCATAATCGCAGCCCAGTCCACCACCATCATCTACGCCAAGGTAATGAAGATCGGAGGAGACATGGACAAGGCGCCCTCGATCACCGTCAACGCGGACGTCACCGGTGGATCCGTGACGATCAGTCCTTCCACCATAGACGTCGAGGTCGAATCCATGACAGTGTCCGGAGACACTGCAGTGGACCAGAAGTCCGGAATTCCGCTCGGAGTATGGTTCATACTCGGAGTGAGCATCCTTCTGCTCATCCTCATTGTTTGGATGGGCTCCAAGAGAGGGGGTGTGTTCTCACGCAGATGAATAAAGTAGCATTCGGAATTGTCGCCCTGCTGGCCCTGGCAGCACTCTGTTTCGTGCCCGCAGGCGTCGACGCAGCCACGGGAGAGATCACCCATGACGGAACAAACGTCTACAAGGTCTCCACCAGTGAAGACTTCGACATCAAGTTCACCGCAGACGAGGCCGACGTCGGCAAGGACATCAAGTACTCTGCCAAGGTCGTCGACAAGTCCGGTAACGCACAGGCCAACGCCGTCTCACCCTCGGTAGGAAGTCTCGACAGCGGTGTCTCGCAGACCCTGAAGGTCAGCGTGCCCAGCAAGGTCGGGGAGTATACACTCTCCGTTGACTTCACCGTGGATGGCGAGAAGAAGACCACCTCCGAGTACGTGTTCAAGGCAGTCAACCCCATAGTCCTGAAGGTCAACCTGAAGGCTGAGGATGTCACCCTGAACCTCGAGGAGTTCGGAGTCTACTTCTACGTGGACGGCCAGAGGATCGATGACAGTTACAAGACCATTTCCCTTTCCGCTGACGGAACCGGAACTGTCTCCTACGACTGGATCGCGGACCCCGAGCCCGGAGCGCACACATTCAGTGTCCAGGCTGTCGGAGGAACGTCCATGATCAAAGGTCTCGATGAGGTGCACACGTTCTACACTGAGGACAACAACTACACACTCGTTGTCGTCCTGGCGTTCATCATCCTCATCGCCCTCATCGTCTGGGCTGTCGTCATCTACCGCAGGCCTATCAAGAACTACGGTAAGCCTAAGGCAAGGCGCTGAAAACCTTAAAAATCAAGGGAGGGCAACCTTCCGCCTGCGGGTCTCCCGCAGGATCTTTTCCTTTTACCACAATAACGGATCGTCCGATATCTGGGCCACTGAATTTTAATAGCGCCCTGCAGACTTAACGATACTTGGCAATCAATCGCCAGGAGGAATAAAAATGGACAACAAAACAATCGCGATCATCGCTGTTGTTGCAGTAGCCCTTATCGCAGTCGCAGGCTGTGCAGTAATGTTCAGCAACGGCGGTGGCGATGACAAGGAGTACGTCTATTACTACGCAAACGGCGGAACTTCCAGTGAGGGAGATATGATCAAGAGCACAAGCACTGTGGTCTTGGGCAACAACCTGTTCACACGCGACGGATACGTATGCACAGGATACAACGATAAGAAGGATGGATCCGGAACCAGCTACGGCCCCAACGCAAATGTCATGCTCGGAACCAAGCTGTACGCACAATGGGAATCTGCCGATCAACCTAAGCTGATCGTTCAGTCAGCCAATACCTTTACCAAGATACTCCATTTCAATCTGGAGCCGTCAGGAACCAACATCGATAAGGCTTGGGAGTACAATCTGAATTCTGATAACAAGATTCGTGTCTCGCCTGCAGGAGGCACTGCAACTGTTGGTGTCAAAGACAATACAATTACGATGGATATTGGAGATAATTACCTTTACATTATCACATTATTCACGAAGGATATCTCAATCAGTATTTCTGGTTCTGATGCCATCATAACGTTGAATGACACATCCAAGGATGTAACGTTCAGTTACATGCTTGCTCAGGTTGTCCCCAACTGATAAACCAATTAGGGGCTTTGCCCCTTTTTCATAACGATTCGAAGAATGTTCTGCGGAGGTCCTGAACGAAGGATTCCTCTGTTTTCCTCTCCTCAAACAACGATTTGTCGACCTCTTCGAATGAAAGCCAATCATAGTTTACATCCAACAGCGTGAGTGCATCTGGTCTTGCCACACCGAAGTTTATCTCCTGGAGGTCATCCAAAGCTCTGTGGACGTCATCAAGGTCATGTATTCCCCCGGCTACTGAAGCGATGGCGCCCACTATCCTGCGGATCATATTCCATAGGAAGAAGCGTGCTTCGAATTCCAGGATCATGATGTCCCCGCGCACGTCTATGTCGATCCTTTCCACATTCGCCACCGTAGGCTTGTTATCGGGCTTGCAGAACCTGGCGAAATCGTGCTCTCCCAGGAATATCTCTGCGCATTCCAGTGCGAGGTCTATGTCAAGGCCTTCGGCGGGGAGAATGTATCTGTACACCCTACTAGTTGCGAAGCGTACGTTGAAATCATCGGGTACGTCGCAGACGGATCTGAAGAAGATGTCCCCGCCCACAGCGTTAAGGGCTCTGAGCAGGGTGGAATTGTTGGTGAACATAGAGTTGAAGCTAATCGCGTTGCCGAGTGCGTTCACTCCCCTGTCTGTGCGGCTCGAGAATTTCAGATCGAGTTCTCCAGGTGTCAGCTTGGTCACAAGCATGAGCTTGTTCAGGACTTCCGACTCAACAGTCCTTCCGGTGGGCTGTATCTGCGAACCGTTGAAACCCTCGCCCAGGTAGGCGATCTTGACGACGACCCTCTTCATGCCGAACGGAGTTCCTTCATATGGTCGACCCTCTTCTGGACGAGGGCCCTGGTGCCGATATCGTGACGCATGAAGATGGCATCGCACTTGATGTACTGTACCGCCTTCTCGCAGTTCTGCTCGGCCTCCTCTATGTCCTTTCCGATACCGACTACCCCGATGGACCTGGATGTTCCTGTGACGAGCTTACCGTCCTTCTGGTCCACGTTGGCGTAGTAGATCACTGCACCGGAATTCTTCACTCCTTCCTCGTCAACCGTGATCTCGTGTCCGGATTCGGATTTCACCCCGTATCCCTTGGGTACGATGTACTTGCAGACGGTCGCCTTGTTGAAGAACTTCACATCGTCTCTCAGTGTTCCAGTTGCCATCTGCCAGCATATGTCCTGGAAGCTGGACTCCAAAGCGGTGAGGACGTTCATCGCCTCGGGGTCTCCGAACCTTGCGTTGAACTCGATGATCTTCGGTCCGTTCACGGTGAGCATGAACTGTCCGTAGATGGGTCCGCGGTAGGGGCATCCCTCCTTTGCCATCGCATCGATGACGGATTGGATGATCTCGATGGCAGCCTGCCTTTCGGAAGCCGTTATGAAGGGTAGGAGATGGTCGTTGTCGCTGTAGGAGCCCATTCCTCCGGTGTTCGGCCCTACATCGCCTTCGTAGGCCCTCTTGTGGTCCTGCACGAGGGGCATGGGGACGATCTTTTTACCGTCGACGAATGCCATCTGCGTGAACTCCTCACCGACGGCCTTCTCCTCGAGGATGACACCGGCTCCTCCGATGTTCGCATCGAAGATCTCGTTGATGTATTCCATGGTCTCCTGCATGTTGTGCAGGTGCTCTCCCTGGACCTTGACCCCTTTACCGCCTGTGAGTCCTACGGGTTTGACAACGATCTCGTGGTCGATGGTCTTCAGGTATGCCTCGGCATCCTTTGCGTTGTCGAAGTGGGCGAATCCCAGGTTGCCCTCGATCTTGTACTTGTCCACGAGTTCCCTCATGAATGTCTTGGAGGTCTCTATCCTTGCGGCCGCTTTCGTGGGTGCTGCGCATTTCACGCCGATTGCCTCGAGAGCATCGACGATCCCAACTTCCAACGGTGCCTCCGGTCCGATGTAGGCGAGCTCGACACCGTTCTCCTTGGCGAAAGCACAGACCTTGTCCAGGTCCTTCTCGCTGCAGAGCAGGTGCTTCTTCGATCTCGCGATTATTCCGGGATTCGCATTCTTCATGACAGAGTATATCTCCGCTCCAGATCTGTACAGTGCTTCCACTGCCGCATGTTCCCTTCCGCCTCCGCCTACTGCCAATACCTTCATTCTATCCCTCAGAGATTCAAAGCTGCCAGGATCTCGTCCAGACCCTCGTCCTTCCTGACGCTGCATTTGTAGATGTTCTTCAGCCCGCCCGTGAGCTTGTTGTAGTCGCTTGCGATGACATCGGGGTCCACACCGACCGCATCGCATATGTCCATCTTGTTGAGGATGGCGATGTCCGAATGGAGGAAGATGTCGTGATGCTTCCTGACCATGTCGTCGCCCTCCGTGGTGGAGATGACCACAACTCTGTAATCCGTTCCCAGGGGGAAGTCAGCCGGGCATACGAGGTTGCCCACGTTCTCGATGAAGACCACATCATAGTCGTCCAGATTTATCTCATCCAGAGTGTGCCTGACCAGATGGGCGTCCAGGTGGCATTCCTTCTTGGTGTTGCAGTTGAATGCCTTCAGTCCGGATTTCTCGAACCTAGTGTAGTCATCCACTCCGGTGACGTCTCCCGCTATGGCGCATACGCGGACACCCTTCGCCCTGAGTTTCTCGGCCAATTTGATGATGAGGGCGGTCTTTCCCGCACCTATCGATCCCATGAAATCGACGGATCTGATCTTGTGCTCCTTGAGCTTGCGATAATTTTCGTGGGCCAGTTTGGCGTTCTCTTTCAGAACGTCAATCTCCATTCCGGGCTGGACTATGTGCATGTCTGGTCATATCCCTTGTCTGATAATAAGGGTAACTATTGCGTACGGAAGCTCTCACAGCGCCCCCGCGCACGCAATATATTTTAGACAGTCACGGATATCGTTTCCCGAACAGCATGTACTCAGATTCGCTTTCAAAGCAGCTGGAAGCCCTCGGCGCAGTCGAGGGGTCCAAGTTATCCGTCACCAAGGATGGCAGGAACTCCGTGGGAACACTGATGCCCCACCACGAGTTCAGCGCACCCGACGTACTGATCATCAAGGTCAAGAGCGGATACAACGTCGGTATCAGGATCACACCCGAGACCAAGATCGAAGTCCTTGAGAAGCCCGTGGAGAGGGTCAGGAAGGAGACTCCAGTGGAATTCCAGAAGGGACTCCCCAAGCTTGTGCTCATCGGTACCGGAGGAACTATCGCATCCTATGTGGATTACAGGACCGGAGCGGTTCACCCCGCATTGTCCACATCGGACATGGTCAACGCGGTCCCCGAGATCAGGGAGATCGCCAATGTGGATGCGACCGTTCTCTTCTCCATATTCTCGGAGAACATGGATGTCGACCACTGGCAGCAGCTGGCCGACGAGGTCAAGAAGCAGATCGACAACGGAGCCGACGGTATAATCATCCCCCACGGAACTGATACCATGGGATACACCGCTGCCGCACTGTCGTTCATGCTCGGAGATGTTCCGAAACCGGTCGTATTGGTCGGTGCGCAGAGATCGTCCGACCGTCCCTCCTCAGATGCATCCAGCAATCTGATGGCATGCGCCAGGTTCTGCGTCAAGGGAAAGAAGTCCGGAGTATACGTCATCATGCATGACACCTCCGGAGATGATTCCTTCGCAGTCCACATCGGTACAAGGGTAAGGAAGATGCACACCTCCAGGCGTGATGCATTCCACTCCATCAACGTGCTGCCCGTCGCACACATAGACAAGGACGGGAAGATAGACATGCATATCGAGGGTCACGATGTGACCTCCGGAGAGGTCACGGTGAAGAACGCCATGGAGAAGTCATGCGTTCTGCTCCAGTACTATCCTGGTATGGATCCCGCGCTGTTCGAGGACATCTTCATGAAGTCCAAAGGGATTGTCATAGCCGGTTCCGGATTGGGACACGTGAACTCCAACATGGTCCCTCTTCTGAAGAAGGCATGCGACAACGGAACGGTCATAGTCATGACCTCCCAGTGCCTCAACGGAAGGACGAACCTGAACGTCTACAACACCGGAAGGGACATGCTTTCAGCAGGAGTGATTACGGTTTGGGATATGCTCCCCGAGACCGCCTACGTGAAACTCATGTGGGCTCTGGCCAACACTTCTTCTCCCGAAGAGGCGAAGAAAGTCATGATGACGCCTCTTGCAGGCGAGATGAGCGACAGGAGGACCATCGATGTCTGAGGATTACGAGATGATGTGTGGTATCGAGATCCACCAGCAGCTCGATACAAAGAAGCTGTTCTGCTCATGCGACAGCGTACTCCACGAGGAGGGGACCGGGGCCATCTACAGGAGGCAGAGGCCCACCACATCCGAGATGGGAGAGATCGACAGAGCGGCGCTCATGCAGTTCCAGAAGCACCTGGGTTACAGATACCAGTGCTGTCAGGGATCCTCTTGTCTCGTCGAGTTGGACGAAGAGCCCCCGCACGAGTGCAATCCGGATGCGATGGACATCGCGCTCACATTCTCCGAGATGCTCGGAGCGAACATCATAGATGAGATCCACTACATGAGGAAGATCGTCGTCGACGGATCGGACACATCCGGTTTCCAGAGGACGGCACTGATCGCCACAGACGGTTCCGTCGATGTCGGCGACAGGAAGATTTCGATTCTGTCCGTCTGTCTGGAAGAGGATGCAAGCCGTAAGGTCGAGGCGAACACCAGCGAGGTCCTCTGGAGGACCGATCGTTTGGGAATACCTCTGATCGAGGTCGCAACCGGACCAGACATGAGGACACCTGAAGAGGTCATGGAGGTCGCATTCAGACTCGGTACCCTGCTCAGGGCCACCAGGAGGGTCAAGAGAGGACTGGGAACCATACGTCAGGACCTCAACATCTCAATCCCCGGCGGAGCACGTATCGAGCTCAAGGGAGTCGGAGACTTGAAGCTCATTCCCGATTACGTAAGGAACGAGGTCAACAGGCAGAAGATGCTCATCCGCGTCAGGGATATCCTGAGGGATAGGGGAACGAAGGCCGTTCCCTTCGAACCAGTCGATGTGACCGAGATCTTCAAGACGTGCGAGTCCAAGGTCATCAAGGGCGCACTGGACGACAAGGGAAAGGTCATCGCCGTAAGGCTTCCCGGATTCGCCGGTGTCATGAACGGTGATAACAAGACCCTCAGGCTCGGTTCCGAGATGGCTGGATACGCAAGGACCAAAGGCGTCAAGGGAATCTTCCATTCGGATGAGCTGCCTAACTACGGCATCGAGCAGATGTACGTCGACGAGCTGAGGAACTACCTCGGAATGACCGGGGAGTTCGATGCATTCGTCATCTGCGCAGCGAAGGAGAAGAAGGCCACTGAGGCATTGGAGGTCGCCGTAGGAAGGGCCAACCAGGGTCTTATCGGTGTTCCCGAAGAGACAAGGGACCCGCTTCCAGACGGTACCACCAAGTACTCCAGGCCTCTGCCGGGAGCCGCCAGGATGTATCCCGAGACCGATGTCCCTCCGATCACCATCATGCAGGAGAGGCTGGACAGGATCAAGGCCAACATGCCGGAGTTCCCCGAGCAGATCCAGGAGAGGCTCGTGAAGGACTACGGAATCAACGCCCAGCAGGCAAGGCAGCTTGTCAGGGAGTCCTATGACGAGAGCTTCGAGAAGATCATATCAGGCAACAAGGACCTCGCTACGGTAGCCGCAACGGTGTTCCTCAACATCTACAGCGAGATGGAGCACGACGGAATCGACACTACCGCTCTCACCGATGACGACCTCATCCAAGTGTTCGATATGCTCAAGCAGAACCGCTTCGCGAAGGAGGCTCTGCCCAAATTACTGAGGGAGATGGCCAACGGCACCGATGCCGAGGCAGCAATCAAGAAGCTCGGATTGGAGGCAGTCGACTCTGATGAGGCCAGGAAGATCATCGAGCAGATCGTCAATGAGCGTATCGACTTCGTCAAGGAGAAGGGCATGGCGGCGATCGGTGGACTCATGGGCCCAGTCATGGGTGCACTGAGGGGAAAGATCGACGGAAAGCAGGCCAACCAGCTTCTTTCCGAAGCCATCAAGAAAGTCCTTTGAAACTACAAAGCCTCCGGGTGACCGGAGGCATATTTTTCTGTATTCACCACACATCCCTAGACCTTAGAATGTCGGCTCACAATCTAATATGGCATTATAGCATCATCTCCCAACGATTCTTCGGAGTTGCGAGAATGGTAGTGGGAAATGACAGTATTGATGAAAAGGAAACACTGAGGAATAACAAATTAGACAATGCTTTCAAAGAAGTAATGTCTCTGGCCGATATATTATCGCACACGTTAGGTCCGCTTATTACCGAACTGAATGGTCTTGAACCGGAAGTGATCAAAAGTTATCTTCCGTTGGAGAAGGAAGGGGATAGAATCATTAAGTTGGAGCAGGAATTGCCAACTCCTGACGGCTCAGGGATAAGGCTTGATGTTCTATTTGAATTGAGGATACCTGGAAATCAACCTATAAACATTGAAGTTAATTTGGAGGGACAGGCAAAGAGGAGACTTGGCTACCCTATGGGAAACCGTGCCTTGTACTACACTTCAACTATGATCCATGACCAGAAGGGCAAATACTTCAAGGGTGAGCATTATGAGAAGATGAATAAGGTGTATAGTATCTGGTTGATGCTTTCTCCCGTAAGGATTCTATGAATTCGATAGTCAGGCATCATATGGTAGCAGATACAATTTATGGGAATAACACTTCAAACGACAGCAATTGTAATCTGATGGAAATCATAGAGGTTAACATAGGCGATAGATTTGACTTCAAAGATGGTATGTTGGGCCTGTTAAATATCCTATTTACAAGGAATATCGATGCTTCTGAACGTATCAGACTTCTAGGAGAATACTATAATATTGAGAAATCAGAATATCTAATCAAAGGGGTGACTAAGCTTTCCATGATCATCGATGATACAACATTGGACGAAGAGATAATGTGCGATCGCATGTAGGATTATATGGAAGAGAATGGGCTGTTCACTTCCGATCAGGTACAGCAACAGGTACAGCAACAAGTACAGCAGAAGGTTGAGGATTACTTGAAGACTGTACAAACGCTTGTTGAGAAAGGCTGGACACTCGATGATGCCTTGGCATTAGTACCTGAGGATATCAGAGACAATGTGAGGACGAAGATCTCACAATCCTGATGTGTGTTCTCACCTCGCTATCACTGTACCAGACTGTCCATTGTTGAGGATCACTATGTCATCCAGACCAGTGATTAGTAGAACGAATCATTCACGCTTTTGATTTGATCTGCAATACGGCTAGTTTCTCGAAGAACAGTTTGAGCTCACCCAATGTCGATACTTCATATCTATCCAGGAGGTCCCAGAGAGCCTGGGTGTCCATCAGGGAAGAGATGACGATAACTATCCTGCCGTTTCCCGTCAGGTGCTCCGGCGCTCCTTCAAGGAGGTCGGGGAGGGGACCTAGTCCGTCAGGCCCTCCAGACCAAGACCTTGCCAAGAGGCCGTCCTCATCGACGGGAAGGTAAGGCAGGTTGAATAAGATGGTATCGAACCTGTCTTTGATATCGGAATAGACGTCGGTCTCATGGACATCCAGCGATACGCCGTTCAGTTCAGCGTTCCTCCTTGTCAGCTCCACGGCCTTCGGGTTTATGTCGCCGCAGGTGACATCGCATCCGTTCTTGGCGCAGTGTATGGAGACCACTCCCGAACCGCATCCGATCTCGAGTACCTTCTCCCCTTCCTTCACATCCAACGATTGGATGAAGAGGATGCTGTCGTCCGAAGGCGGATAGACGTCGGGGTCGCTCTCGATGCGTATCTCGGGATCGTATTCCATGATGGTGGATGTACCGCCCGCTTATTGATTCTTGCCCTGATATTCGGGAGACCATATCTTCGCCCAGAGCAGCGTCGATGCGGCCAGCATCACTATGCCGGAGCTGGTGATGTGCACCGTTGAGACCATGATTGGGTCCACAGTTCCCGATATGGCCAAGACCGCACCTGCGACGCTGATGATCATTGCGATTATGACGCTGGCAAATATCGTCTTCACGGAACGTTTGCACAGCCTGTAGACTCCCGGGATCTTCGAGATGTCATCATTCAGCAGCACAATGTCCGATGCCTTCACGGACACATCGTTGCCCATGATCCCCATCGATACTCCGACGGTCGCTCTTCCCAACGACGGAGCGTCGTTCATACCGTCTCCGAGCATGCATGTGCGGCCGGTCCTTTCGAACTCTTCCACGGAACTGAGTTTGGTCTCCGGTTTGCAATCCCAAACGATGAGATCGATCCCCAAGCGATCTGCGGTCTTCTGGGCCACGACCTTGCTGTCCCCTGTGAGCATGACGGTATTGAGTCCCTCTCCCTCCAATTCCTCTACGGTGGAATGTGCGCATTCTTTCAAAGTGTCCTCAAGACTGAAGAATCCGACGCATCTGTCGTCGATACCTATATACACTATGGTGCAGGAAGATTCCTTCGTAGCCGCCATGGCATTCTCTAACCCTATCGGTGATTCGGAAGACATGAGGTCGGCGTTCCCGGCCGCTATGCGGATGCCGTCAACGATTCCCTTCACACCCTTTCCAGGTATGTCCGTGAATTCTTCGACATGTCCGATCTGTTCGTAATCCGCTGAGATGGCCATCCCAAGTGGATGCTCAGAACGGGATTCCAGCGATGCAACGAGTCCTACTATTCTCTCAGAGGACATATCTTCTGAAACGTTTGTGAATCCAAGGGAATGGATGACTCCAGAGGTCAGAGTGCCGGTCTTGTCGAAGAGGATCATGTCCACTTTGTTCATCCCTTCGATCGAAGAAGGTTCCTTCAGAAGAACGTTGTTCTTATCCATGTTCATGGCGGCCGCCATGATTCCGGCAGGGGTAGCCAGGACGAATGCACAGGGACACAGGACCATCATGATGGTCATTCCGCGGCGCAGGTCATCTGTGATCAGGCAGGTACCGACGGTCAGAACGGCTGCAACCACAAGAATGTACTTTGCCCACCTGTCGGCTGCTCCAACTATCCTGTTCTTTCCTGCATCGGCATATTTGAGCAGAGACGACATGTGACCTAGCATGCCGTCCGCATCACATCTGGTGACCTCTACATCGATGGTCCCGTTGAGGTTGCAGGTGCCTGAGAACACTTCATCACCTATACCAGCGTCGACAGGGATGGACTCGCCGGTCATAATCGATTTGTCAACGGAAGTGTCCCCTTGGATGATTATACCATCTAGGGGTATTATCTCACCTGGATAGACGCGGATGTGCTTACCGACTCTGACGTCTTCGAGAGGAAGGTTGTAGATATTGTTCCCGTTTATCACGTGAGCCCTTTGCGTCTTCACCTTACCGAGAGCTTGAATGCTGGATGTGGCATGGTCAGCCACCACGGTCTCCAAAAGGCTTCCGATGGCTATCACTATTGCAATCTCAGCCGCGATTATGTACTCGCCGAGAATGAGTCCTGCTATCAGGGCTGCAGTGGCAAGCATCACTGCCGAGATCTCGCTCCTGCGGATGTCTGAGATGATCTCCTTTATAATGGTGATACTGCACATCAACGTAGCGACGATCGGCAGGAACCATAGATCTGAAAAAATAGCTGCCAGTAATACCAAAACAATGCATATTCCGATTGTTGTCAATGCGATCCATTCGGACTTGAAAGTATCCACTAACGTCAATTTACATTACCGCTATACCATAGGGGGTATAGGGTATAAATACTCTTCAAAATCAGAGCTTTGAGAACTGCCTTATGACTTCGGCGAACTCCTCGATGGTCTTCTCCGCATCACCGTGCTCTATACCATCTTTGACGCAGTGCCTAATGTGACCCTCCAGAACAATCTGGCCAACGCTGTGAATGGCACTCTTTATCGCGTTGATCTGGATCATGATGTCCTCACAGGGAACATCCTCGTCAATCATACGGTCAACTGCAGCCACCTGTCCGCTAATCTTCTTGAGGCGCCTGTGCAGGTTTTCAGAGTCCATACACTCTCTCATGAATCGTGATTAATCGGCACTCTTTATAAAAAGTATCATTCATTGGATGCGTTTGGCTACAACTGCCCCCTGTGCCTTGGGCGCAGATACCAATACTTCATTGGCGATGGCCTCCGCCTTATCCTCCTCGCACTCTATCACGAACTTTCCCGTGACCATTAGCGCTGCACCGATGACTCCCGGCTGTTTCTGGATATGGGCTTCGAGCTTGTCAGCGCATTCCTGACATGTGAGTCCCGATACGAAGAAGACCATCCTCATGCTACCCGTATCGTTTCGGAGTTATTTCAATTCAACATGCTTGTTATATCTCACCCATGCCTATACGACCTTATGATCCAATTGGACATCCTGGCGGTAGGCTATCTCGAGCGCGATCCCGATGGGAAGATACTCAAGGCGGATTCCACATCCGTTCTGGTCCGCACCCCCAAGCACACCATCGTGGTCGACCCCAGCACGAAGTACATGAAGCCGTTCCTGAAGACCTCGTTCAAGCAGATAGGGGTGTTCATCAAGGATGTGGACATAGTCGTTCTGACCCACACCCATGAGGATCACATCGAGAATTTGGACATGTTCCCCAAGGCTAAAGTCTATGTCCACAGCGGCGCCGATAGAGAGATCCCAGGCGCCACGGTGGTGGACAGTGACGTATTCGAACTGTGCGAGGGTGTCAAACTTGTGCACACGCCAGGTCATTGTCCAGAGGAGATGTCTGTGTTCGTGGATGCTGACAGGCATTATGTCATCGCAGGGGATGCTGTCCCGTTGGAAGATAACTTCACAAAGAACATAGCGCCCAAGCTCAACACCGACGAGAAACAGGCATTGGAAAGTATTAAGAAGATAAGGGACTACGCAGATGTGGTCATACCGGGACATGGTTTCCCGTTCATGGCGGACCAGTGATCAAGATGTTGAAGAGAGAGATGCCCGAAACGATCTATTTCGATTGTCCCGACTGCGATGAGGAGACCGAGCACGAGATCCTCAAGGGGAGGATGGGCAAGGCCTCCATAGAGGGCACATTCAGGTGCACGGTATGCAACCGTATCTCCTCGGAGACCATCAAGATTCCCGAGCTCATCGAGGTCCCCGTGGTATTCAGCGACGGAGACGTTTCTGAGACCACCAGGACGACCATCGAGAGCAACGACATCATCCAGGAGGAGGACGAGTTCTTCCTCGACGACGGCAGGAGGGTCTGCGTCACACACATCGACACACTTGACGGGAAACTGAAGAAGAAGACCCTGGCTACCAACGTCAGGAAGCTCTGGGTGAAGCAGTTCGACATCCTCAGCATCAAGGTATCCGTCAACGATGACGACAGGACATACTCCCTCAGGGTGGAGGCAGAGCCCGACGACGAGTTCGTTGTCGGTACACAGCTGTCCTTCGAGGATTTTGACTGTCTGATCCATGCGATCAAGACTAAGCACAGCCTCGTGAAGAAAGGTGTCGCGGAGGCCAGGGACATCACCAGGATCTACGGAAAGATCAGGAAAAAGAGGTACGACGTCCTCGATCTCGAAGAGGATGACGAGGACTACGATGACTTCGTCTTCGAGGAAGATGAGTGACCAAGGCTCATAAATACACGCTGGGACATTGCATAACCAGGTGGGACAGAGCGAAGACGTCACGTACGAGCACTGTATGACCAGAGGAGCAGTCCAATGATTACATCAGAACCCATAGACGTACCGAACCTCTCTGCGTACGACATCTTGAAGGATACATCGGGGAAATACCCGAACAACATCGCCTACGAATACTTCGGATACAAGGTCAACTACCAAAAGTTTCTGAAACAGGTCGATGACCTCTCGCTACGCCTGAGGAAGATGGGAGTGTATCAGGGGGACAGGGTCATCGTATGTCTTCCGAACTGCCCGCAATCCCTGGTCGCCTTTTATGCATTGAGTAGGCTCGGCGCCATAGCGGTCATGGTGCACCCGCTCTCGTCCAAGAACGAGATCGAATACTACATCAAGGATTCGCAGTCGAAGATGGCCATCACGCTCGGTCTTTTCGCCAATAATTTCCCCAAGATCGGTTCGTTCGAGGGATTCCAGACGCTCATCGTCACATCGCCGGTAGATATGCTGCCGTACGTCAGCGCAAGGGTCGCCGAACTCGTCAACAAGGATGCGAGGATGCCCAAGGGACACCTCGGATTCGGTACCATACGCTGGGCGAAGATGATGAAGGACGATATCAGCCACGTCCCTACCGAGATGCCGCAGGTATCTGCAGACGAGCCCGTCTCGATCCTCTACACCGGAGGGACCACAGGCGTCAACAAGGGTGCCGTGCATTCCAGCAGGTCATTCAATTCCACGGCATGGGGAATGATCGAGCTCTCTGGGGTTCTCGGAGAGGGCACCACGATGCTGGCGGAGATGCCGATGTTCCATGGATTCGGACTGTGTACCTGCGTTCACCTGCCCATCTGCATAGGATTGAAGATAGTCCTCATGCCCACATTCACTTTGGATTCGCTCTGCAAGACCATCGTTAAGAAGAAGATCAACTACATGGCCGGCGTCCCGACGATGTACGAGAAGATGATCGACAACAAGTACTTGGTCAACGCCAATCTCTCGTTCCTGAAGGGAATGTACTGCGGAGGGGACAGCATGTCCGTCGAGTCCAAGGCACGTGTGGATGAGTTCCTCATGAAACATGGGAGCGAGAGGAGGGTGAAGATAGGATTCGGATGTACCGAATGCCTTGCGGCCACTGCTATCACGCCCAAGTTCGATGAGAGGCCCGGTAGCATCGGGGTCCCGATCCCGGGATTCTCCTACCAGATCACGAAGATCGGTACCACGGAGGAGGCTCCGGACGGAGAGGACGGGGAGATATGCATCTACGGGCCGTCCCTCATGGATTGCTATTATGGCCGCCCAGAGGAGACCGCAGAGGTCCTTGTGAAGCATGACGACGGAAAGATCTGGCTTCACACAGGGGATGTAGGATACATCGATGATGGATTTATCTATTTCAAGAACAGGATTAAGCGCATAATCATCACATCCGGATACAATGTGTACCCCTCGCAGATAGAGGGGATTCTCAGCAGACACCCTGCAGTGGACATCTCATGTGTGGTCGGAGTCCCCGATGAGAAGAGGGGATCAAGGGTCAAGGCGTACGTGGTCCTGAAGGGTGGCGTGCCTAAGGACGATGAAACGCTGGAATCGATCAAATCCTTCGTGAAGGAGAACATCGCAGCCTATGCGAAGCCGCGTGAATATGTGTTCGTGGATTCCCTTCCCAGGACCAAGCTGAAGAAGGTCGACTACCGCAAGTTGGAACAAGGAATCCTTACCGAGAACGAGGAATGATCATTCCTCTTCGACCAGGATGTAATCCAGAACGTCGGCGATGTTGTCTGAAACGACCGTGTACGTCGCGGCATCGCTCGTGTAATGGTCTGTGGGGTTGAATGCTATGGACATTCCCGTGTTCTTGAACATGGGGATGTCAGTGTAGGAATTGCCAATCGACACCGTTCTCTCGGGGGTCGTGTTGTACTTCTTGATGAAGTCGCGTACGTTGATCCCCTTGTCTTTGAGATCGACTATAAGTTTGCCCTCTCCGGTGAGGGTCCCGTCCGGGTTGGTGCATATCTCATCTGCAGCGAAGTCATCGAAGCCGAACTCGTTCTTTATCAGAAGCGCGGCCTTGTCGATGCCGCCGCTGACGATCACGGATCTGATGCCGTTCTCCTTAAGGCAGGCGATGGTCTCCTGTATGCCTCCGATTAAGGGCATATCCTGGAAGAGCTTGGTGATCTCGTCGATGGTCACATCGGGCTTCTTCGCGGTCCAGAGGCCTATGTCCCTGCGCATGAACTCCGATTCGTCTATCTCTCCGTTGCAGTATGCCTGATAGGCAGGTTCATTGTCCACATCGAAGCATTGGTGAACCCAGCACCAGGAGCTCCTGAGTTTGGTCAGGACTCCGTCCATATCGAAACAGACGAGATCGTACTTCATCATTCAAACCACGCTCCGAGATAGGATGTCCGATAAAAAAGGATGGTGAGGCTTCATTCCTCGGATTTCGGGCGTTCATCATTCTTATTCTTGAAGTCGCCGTCACGCAGCTTCTTATACATCTGGAGTGAGGCTTTGGTCTTGTAGCTGTAGACCATGTAGATAGCTATTATTAGGAACATCAGGCCAGAAAACATGCTGCAAATCATGAGCATGCTTTCTTCTTTGATGCTGCCAGCGGACTGAAGATAGACTACCGCGGCCATGGCTATCATGACGGCAGCGACTGCGATGACGACTGCGAATGTGATTATCTTGTCCTTCTTGATCGGATCCATCGGTCCATATCTCCAACTGAGGATTGGAGGTCTTTCGATTTAGTTTTTCGTTATGTCCTCCTAATCGTCTGTCGTTGCCCTTATATCCCATCCAATCATCCGTGTGGTCATGATCACCATCATCGGAACGGGACACGTTTTCAATCTCGCTGAACCGGTGTCCTTCATAGTGAAGAACACATGGCCCGATGCGGTGCTCATAGAGCTGGACAAGGCACGTTACGAGTCGATGATGAACGACTACAACGGGGTGAAACCCAAGGGCGAGCAGAACATGTCCACCATCTACGCTAATACGGCCAAATATCAGCAGAAGATGTCGGAACAGAGCGGGAGCAAGCTCGGAAGCGAGTTCCTGGCAGCCGTCAACACAGGGAAGCTGGTAAACGCTGAGATAATCCCAATCGACACAGATGCCATGCGCGTCATGAACGAGATGTGGGATGAGATGTCCGCAGGAGAGAGGTTCCGTTACAGGGTTTCCAGTTTCAAGGATTCCTTCGGAGGGATCAAGAAGGTCCGTAGCACGCACAAGAAGTTCGCCGATAACGAGGAGGACTATGTGGAGAACATGAGGAAGAGATACCCTACTCTGGTCCGCAAGCTGATCGATGAGAGGAACGTCTACATGGCAGATCAGATCAATGCATTGACGGGCAAATACCACAACATGGTCGTCGTAGTAGGCGATGCGCACGTGGAAGGACTCTGTAAGCTTATCAACGACGAACACATACGGAAGATAAGATTGAACGACATCATGGACCGTGAGAAGTTCAACAAGATACGCCAGATGGTCTGGGACGGGAGGGAATCGTTTGAAAGTTAAACTATTGGCATGCACACAGAACGCGGACAGGATCTGCGCGGCGGCAGGAAACTCATGCTATTCCGAAAGGCCTTCAGCGGACATCGTCGAGGATATCGATCCCGAAAAGACTCTGTCGAGGATCGTCGGTATGGGCCATCATTCCGTCATAGAGCATGCCGTGTTCACATTCTCAGTTGAAGGGGCATCCCGTGCATTGACGCATCAGTTGGTGAGGCACAGGATGGCCTCATACTCACAGCAGAGTCAAAGATACGTGTCCATGGACAAGGCATCATACGTCACACCTCACAGCGTGGAGGGCAACAACGATGCCCTGGAGCTCTATGATTCCGTCATGGATACGATTTGGGATGCATACAAGAAGCTCGAGGCCATGGGAATACCGGCAGAGGATGCAAGATACCTTCTTCCGAACGGATGCATGACCAACATCACCATAACCATGAATGCCCGCGAACTCCTGCATTTCTTCTCGCTCAGGAGCTGCAACCGTGCACAGTGGGAGATCAGGGAGATGTCCGACCAGATGCTCAGGATCTGCAAGGAGATCTCGCCAATCATTTTCAAGAACGCAGGTCCGCCGTGCGTGAGAGGCCCCTGTCCGGAAGGAAAGAAGACCTGCGGCAGTCCAAGGAAGGATCTCTGAACAGATCTGGAAAAAGGAGAAAAAAGGGCCAGAGGCCCTGTTTGTGTATCGTCTAGGTTCAGAATACCGGGACAATAGCAGCGGACTTTGATGCTGTAGCATCAAGAACGCTGTTCACGATGATTACCGCATCCTCTTCTTCGCTGCTGGGTGCACCGATGGTTGCGAACCACACGATGAGGAGTGCAGCGATGATGACGATCGCGATCGCGAACTTCAGTAGCGCTATCGAATCTTTGTCCAAACAATCACCTTTCTAAACGGCGATAAGTCTGCAGATATTAAAATTATAGGATATCCTAAATTTATTTAGATAAGCAAAAATAGTTCAAAAACGGAATGTTAAAGACCTTCGACCGAGTAGTCAGTTTTATACAGGCCAATGTCTTGGCAAGCCTGAAAAAACCCATTTTTTTGTTAAATAAGTATTATATAGGGTATCGGCTTAATCGGGTTCATTCGGTGAGATATATGGGAAGAATCAGACCCACATACATCAAGAGAGTTTCCATCGAGTTGCTCAACAAATATCCTCAGGCTTTCACCAAGGATTTCGAGGGCAACAAGGAGATGGTCGCAACCCTCACAGATGTCTCTTCGGTGACGATGAGGAACAGGATCGCCGGGTACATCACCCGCTACCTGTCGCACCCTGAGGCATGAAAACGCCTTAACCTTTCATAAGGTACCGCAGATTTTGCCCGCGTGGGGTAGCTTGGATATCCTGTGAGATTGCGGATCTTTTGACCCGGGTTCGAATCCCGGCGCGGGCACCATACCCTTTTGATGTCAATTATTGTAGAAAATTACCCCATTCGATGAATGGGGAAGTTGTTTCACTGCTTCCACTTGAACATAAAGTCAGAGAAGCTGAATATCGTGAACACGATGATTCCAGCGAATGTCAGCCAGATTCCTAGACCGACGTCCATGAAGGATGATGCGTCAGGGACCAGATCGTTTATGCGTACGTAGTTCACTGCAGCGACGGCTATTCCTAGGATCCCAAGGAATGCATTCCAGATGGCAGACCTTGCCTTCGTAGTGGGCCTGATGTTCGCAATGGCCACGAAGGACATCGCTCCGTAGATCACCATGTCTATGAATCCGACTGCCTTCGGGAACTGATTCCATGACATTATGCACCCAATGAATGCGATGATCGCACCTACGGCCGCTATGGCTGCAACGACGTTGATCTTGTATCTTATGTCGTCCATGTGATGTAATCTAGTCTTTTGTATAAATCCATGGACCTTAGTTAATCTACCAATGTGTAACAGGTATTGAATCGCGATATGAGATCACTCTTCAGGCGCTTCCTTGGGCCAGACCTCTTTGACGATCTCGCTTTCTCCCGGCGGCATGATTCTCGAGATCTCTTCTTCAGGTACGTTGAACCTCTTGGCCATTTCTCCGGATATGTGATTCTTGTTCTTCCCCGGACGGATGACGAAGTATCTCTCGCAGTCCTTGAAGCACGATGCAGGGCCGCACATTACCTTCCTGGTTCCCTGGTATTCTATCTCTCCGACCACGAGCTCCAGCGGCAGGTGGTATTCATAGTTCCTCTTACCGCGTATGATGAAAGCTCCGCGGGGAACGAACTCTCCCGGGTTGGGGGTCTTGCTGACCTGATCGGGATACACCCAATATGCGCTTCCTTCGGTGACCGCACCCACCCATCCTTTGGATTGGGCGGTAGCGAATTGGCATGCCTCCCTAAGTTCCTGGTTGGAAGCGGATGCACCGTCTTTGATGATCGTAGAAGGTGCTCCGTGGATATCCGTATGGCAGTACAGGTCCTTCTCCTTGAGGTGCTTTTTCACCACACCGTCGTTGGTGTGGGCGTCCCTTCCGGCTATGACCAGCTTGCCCTCGGATGTGAAGAACCATTTGAATCTCTCGAACCAGAACTGTTTGGTGGGCTGAGCCTTACCGGTCATGGCCGCCTTCTGCTTGGCAAGGCCCTTCTCCTTCTTGGCCAGTTCGGCGCGGCTGTCGTTGAGGGCATCCTCGGCATGCTTCCCCTTCTCTCCGATGTCCTTGCTCTGCTGATAGATGTCCGATGCGTTGGCATCCAGACCTTTGGTGTAATCGAGCGTGACGGTCTCATTGGCCAATTCCGCCGTGACCAGGTTCTTGGAGGGGTCGATGCTCTTCACGAAGGATATCTTCATGGCTCCCTCCTTAAGCTTCTCCCATGTGAGCTTCTGACTTTGCTCGTTGAGGACCTCCAGCAGCTGTGCCGTCTTCTGGTAGTCGGAGTAGAGGGCTTCGGCCTTTCTCTTCAGCTCTTCGCATCTCTCCTTGTATTCCTGGACGGTCTCCTCCTGTTTCGCGATCCTCCTGTTGAGCTTCTTGATCTCGGGATCGACGTAGGCCTCTTCCTCCTCATCCTTCATCTGCTGGACGAAAGCATCTATGACCTCTGACATGCTACCGAACCCTTTGGATTCAAGGTCATCGTGGGAGATCATCTGGATAGGTGCGAAGTCCTCGATCTTCCCATCCTTGTAGTAGGCTGTGGTCTCGGGGACATCGATCACGTGGTTGACGATATCCTTGACCTCCGCATACATCTTGGACAGCATATCGTCGGGGACCTCGGGAGCAGGCAGTGTCTTGTCCACCCCTGAACGCTTGCAGACCTCCTCGGCGTACTGTCCTCCGAGATTCACTGCAGTCGCGAGCGTCCTGACGCAGTCGGCTTCAGACTCTTTGAAGGCATTTTTGAAATCCTCCTCGGAGGACTCTATGGGATTGAACCTGGGCTGAGGCCAGATATACTGTTCCTTGGGACGAACCTTACGGTCTCTCATGGTCTTCTGGATGAGACAGGTGTCGATGATTCCGTCCTTCACGAGAAGGACGTTACCGCCTCCGAATATCTCGAAGATGAGCTTGTACTCTGCATCTGCCTTGAGGAGCTCCATCTCCACGACCCTGTCGAACCCTATCTGTCTGACCTTCCCTATGCGGGCGTTGTCCAGATACTTCCTCAGGTAAGTGGCGAAGGATGTCGGCTGGATTGGGGTCTCCGGTTTGTTCGCCGGGGAATAAAGCCATTTCTTATCTTTGAAGAAGAGATCCTTCTTTCCTTCGCCCTGGACGTTGATGCGGAACAGAACGTTCCCTGCACCCCATTGGAAGATCTTGTCCATGTGTGCGCCTTCCAGGGAGGACAGCTCCGTCGCTATGGAACGGACATCGAAGGAACTCATCTCTTTCTTCATGGTCGGGGGTTAGAGGGATGTATAAGATAAAAGGTCGCATCGGACGGTAGTCTTTGGTATCTCATCTTCATGCATCCTTTCTATCATATCCTTCAGGTAATACTTGGCAAGCAGGGTGATGATAAACATCATTACGAAATTGGTGATGATGCATGACCAGTATATGGCTTCAAATACCATGTTGGCGGCTATGGCGAACCCTATCAGGAATACGAATTCTCTAGCGATGGTGAGCGCACTGGATGTGGCGGCATGCCTTGTGGCCTGCATGATAGAATTGCCGAGGATACGGAACGTGTGCAAGACACATGTCAGGGAGAAGATACGCAATGCCAAGGCCATCTGATCATGGATGGCCATCATGCTCTCGGAGCCCATGAATGCCATGACGAGATAATCTGCTGTGATCAGGATGAAAACGGTGCAGAACGCTTCGAATATCAATGTGTATTTGTACGCCAGTCTGCAGCTCTCAAGAATCATATCCGGTTTTTTCGCACCCATTCCAGCAGAAACTATGGGGATGAGTGATTTTGATATTGCCACGACAGGGATCAATGTGATCGTAACGAAGCGGAAGGAATAGATGTAGGACACGAAACCCTCCTCTCCGCCCGCATCATAGATGATAGCATTCTGAGGCACCATGATAATGGGCTGAATTATCATCTCTATTATGCAGGGAACGGCTATTATGAGGACCTCCACAAGGGCTGCCTTCTGCATACGGAAACGTCTGGTATCGAGACGGACATAAGTCTTTCCGGAAAGGTACCACCAGAACCCTATGGCCGTTATCACGATGAACGAAATGCATGTGGCCAGAGAGGCACCGGTCACTCCTAGGTCAAGGCCGTAAATCAATATCGGATCCAGAATTATGTTGACGATCGATGCTGTGATTGACAGGAACATGGAGCGTCTTGCCGCACCTTCTGCTCTGAGCATCCCTGCCCAAACCGCGTTCATGGTTAAGAAGAAAGAAGATGTCAGAATAGGTCTGGTGTATTCCATACAGAGTTCAAGATTCTCGCCGTTGCTGCAGAATGAGATTATAGGTTCTGCCGCGAACCAGAGACAGACGGTCATCAATATGGATAGCAACAGCGAGAGCAGTATTGACACCGAGGCAGCATTCCCGGCGGATTCGCTGTCGCCTGCACCTATGAATCTGGCGATAGCCGCTGAAGCACCAATACCGATTCCGGTGCCTACTCCAGCAATCATTGCATAGATGGGATGGGACAGGGAGATCGCTGACATGGCATCCGATCCCAATCCTGAGCACCAGACTCCGTCGATGAAAGATTGTAGATTCTCGACGATTAGCGCAAACAATAGGGGAAGTGACATCGTCAATAAGGCTCTGCGGGGAGAACCCATCAGATTGTCTATATTCTTGCCCCGAGTTTGCATATCCTTTTCAATGAAAGAGGCTTAATTTAGGCTTGTCACCAAGGTTAATAACTTAGCAACAAAGAAAAAAGAGTATTAACACTGATTCAGGCAGAGAAGTGGATATATCGACCAGCTTCCATATATTCCTATGATTGACGACACGGAGATGTATGAACTGACCATCGGGAGGAAACAGAAGAAGCTACTCCTTTCAGCAGTGGTCGTACTTCTCGCCATGGGTATGGCGGTCTCCGGCTGGCTGATAGTTTCTGCATTGCAGAACATGCAGGATGAAGATGCCTTCTCGATGGAGAGAATTTACGATGCTTTTGGAACAATTACGGAGGATGGCGTGAGTGTTCCCTGTTCAGGCAAGATAATGTCGAAGTTCTCATCAGAGAAGGTTGTTGCGTCGGTCATGACGTATAAAGCTAACAACAGTACTTCTGTCCATCCGATAGATCAATTCTCCTACAGCATCATGTTTGATTCGGAAAGGATCCCGACCGATAGATTCTCTTATTTTGGAAAGGAAGGCGATTACGACAAGTGGAAAGGCACGGATAAAGGTGTAGATGTCATCTACTATCTCGACTCAGAGAGTGTTGTCCATCAGATGGATATTGAGTATGAGAATATGAGGCTCTATGCAATAATGAATCAGGAATTGTAATTATAGGGGCGTGCAAGTATGGTGTCTGAACTGAGGAAAGGTTTTGACAGGTATTGGTCAGATCGCGTACCTGGTCTTGTGGAGTATGCACGTTACGTTTTGAACAATGACACGGATTTCAACCATACACTCAGATTATTCATTACTTTTGGATGTTCATGTTCAGCTATTCAGGGGATATGGCCGAGCAGCATGATGAGTTGGTGCGTGTCTTGAGGATCTATGTGCCTTTCATGATATTCTATGCGCTGATTACTTTCGGTTCCTCATTGCTCAGTGCACTGAGGAAAAGTCAGATTTCCGTGATAACTATCTTCATACGTCAAGCAATCTTCATAGGCATAATCTGGCTGTGCACTCTGCATGACATGGAATGGGTCTACTGGGGCGTCACAGTGTCGGAAATAATAGGTGGTCTGCTGATGATCGTTATCTCTTATTCGGAGTTCAAGGTAGTGTATAGGGCATTGAAGTGTCCAATACATAATCCTCGTAACACGGATGAATAATCCAACATTCTTATAGCGAATTATATCTAATATGCTCTTTGATTCGCATTCGAGGTAATATCATGGCAAAGAAAGCAAAATGTGATGATGAATGCTGCTGCGACAACTCCAAGGGATGCGAATGCTGTGACGGATGCACATGCGAATGCTGTCAGAACAAGCCGCCGATGATAGGTGATGACGCACCTTCGTTCGTAGCTACCACCACACAGGGAGAGATCAACTTCCCGGGAGACTTCAAGGGCAAGTGGATCATCCTGTTCTCGCACCCTGCGGATTTCACACCCGTCTGTACTACTGAATTCATGACATTCGGTCATATGATGAAAGAGTTCGAGGCACTCAATGTTCAGCTCGTCGGACTCTCTGTGGATTCCATCTACGCTCATATCGCTTGGCTTAGGAAGATCCAAGACATCGAGTGGAAAGGAATGAAGAACATCGAGGTCACATTCCCTCTTATCGAAGACATCAAGATGGAGGTCGCCAAGAAGTACGGAATGATCCAACCCCATGTGTCCACCACACAGGCGGTCAGGGCCGTATTCTTCATCGATCCCGCCGGAAAGATCAGGGCAATGATCTACTATCCCCAGTCCCTCGGAAGGAACTTCGACGAGATCAAGAGGGTCATCCTCGCATTGCAGAAAGCGGACGCCGACAATGTCGCCACTCCTGCAGATTGGAGGCCTGGAGATGATGTCATCCTTCCCGCACCCGGATCCTGCGGAACCGCGAAGGACAGGGTCGAGACCAAAGAAGCGGATAAGATCTGCTACGATTGGTTCCTGTGTTTCAAGAAGGATAAGCCCTCAAAAGCAAAGAAGGCTCCAGCTAAGAAAGTTCCTGCAAAGAAGGCACCTGCCAAGAAGAAGGCATGATCTAAAACCAGGGCGGTCCTGTCTGCCCTGGACTTTTCTATCTTATTCTAAGATAATATCAGAGTTTGGGACAGGTGATTTCCATTAGGTCCTCGATCATGTGGTGAAGGAATCTGACCTCTGTGGAATCGACCGCTTTGTAGTACACTTCCTTACCGACGCGTCTGCTTTCGATCAGCCCGCTCTCCTTCAGAGAGCGAAGATGGTGGGAGACCGCGGGACTGGACATCCCCATTATGGCTGAGATGTTGATCACGCAGCCCTCGTAGTGGCAGAGGAGCCAAAAGATACGGATCCTCGTACCATCGACCATTTGGGCCAAGGTACGGGAGACATTGTCGAACCCTTTGTTCTCGGAAAGGAGTCTACTGAATTCTTCAATATCTTTGATCGACCCATGGTCATGGGGCAATGTGTTCTCCGTCATCGTACCACTGAACAGACTGTTATTACTATTCTTATTATTAAGCATTAGTTTAATGGATTTATCTTCCTATCCACATTATTATATATGTAACAGAATATAACAATTAAACATACGCTTAATTGTTAGCGAAAGGTGAATGAAATGAAGAAGACCTACAAGATAGAAGTTGACTGTGCGAACTGTGCGACCAAGATGGAAGACGCCGCAAAGAAGACCGAGGGTGTCAAGAACGCATCCGTGAACTTCGTCATGCAGAAGATGTCAGTCGAGTTCGAGGATGGAGCAGACGTCAATGCCGTCATGAAACAGGTTCTCAAGAACTGTAAGAAAGTAGAGAGCGATTGCGAGATCGAAATCTGACATCACTAAACAATAAACCCTGAAGGGGTGAAACCTTGGTTAAACTAAAGAAGAAGCAGAAGAAGATGCTCATAAGGATCATCATCGCAGCAGTTCTGACCATCTTCTTCGCAGCGAGTGCGGCATTCGGTCTGTTCAAGTTCGACGATCCCGACACAGAGAAGTTGGTGTATTTCGTCTGCTATCTGATTCCGTACCTCATCATCGGATATGACATTTTGATAAAGGCCGTAAAGGGAATCGCACACGGTCAGGCAATGGACGAGAACTTCCTCATGGCCATTGCTACCATCGGTGCGATGATTCTCGGAGTCACCTACACCGGTGATTATGATGAAGCGGTCGCTGTCATGATTTTCTATCAGATAGGAGAGCTCTTCCAGTCCATCGCGGTCGACAGCAGCAGGCAGTCCATCGCAAAGCTCATGGAGATCCGCCCGGATGCGGCCTTCATCGAGGAGGACGGAGAACTCGTTGAGGTGGATCCGGAAGAGGTCGAGATCGGCACCGTCATCGTGGTAAGGCCCGGGGACAGGATCCCGATCGACGGAACGATTGTCGAAGGAAGCTCCTCTCTCAACACCTCCGCACTTACCGGAGAGAGCATCCCCCGTGATGTCATCGTCGGAGATGAGGTGCTCAGCGGATGCATCAACCTCTCTGGGGTTCTGAAGATCCAAACTTCGAAGGAGTTCGGTGAATCCACCGTATCCAAGATCCTCGATATGGTCGAGAACGCAAGCAGCAGGAAATCTGAATCGGAGGCGTTCATTACAAGATTCGCCAAGGTATACACCCCGTTCGTCGTCGTTTCGGCTCTGCTCCTGGCAGTCATCCCTGCATTGCTTTATTTCCTAGCGGACATCGAGCTCCTCGATACCGCAGTCGAGGAATGGATCTACCGTGCACTGACCTTCCTGGTCATCAGCTGTCCCTGTGCTCTCGTCATCAGTATCCCCCTGGGATTCTTCGCAGGATTGGGTGGTGCAAGCAGAGAAGGCATACTCGTAAAGGGTTCCAACTACCTTGAGATGCTCTCCGATGTGGAGACCGTTGTCTTTGACAAGACCGGTACCCTCACCCAGGGAGTTTTCGAGGTCACCGATGTAATCACCAAGGACGTTCCTCGCGAGAGGCTTATCGAGCTCGCGGCAGCGGCAGAGTCCTCATCGCCTCACCCCATTGCGGCCAGTCTGGTGCGCGCTCACGGAATGGATATCGACCGTTCAAGGGTAACCGATATCGAGGATGTGGCAGGAATGGGTGTGATCGCAAAGGTCGATGGAATCCCTGTTGCGGTCGGAAACAAGAGGCTGATGGACAAGCTCGAACTGGAGTTCGTGGATGTTCCTGCAACAGGGACCACCGTTCATGTCGCTATCGATGGCAGATATGCAGGCTGCATCACAATCTCCGATGTCGTGAAGGAAGAGTCCGCGCAGGCCATGAAGGATCTAAAGGCTGCGGGCATCAAGAAGACCGTCATGCTCACTGGAGATCAGAATGCCGTTGCTCAGAAGGTTGCGGCGGAGATCGGGATCGATGAGGTTCACAGTCAGCTTCTTCCCGGAGATAAGCTTGAGCTTCTGGAGAAGATACTCAAGGATACCAGCGGCAAGGTCGCCTTTGTGGGAGACGGAATCAACGATGCGCCATCTCTGGTCAGATCGGATATCGGTATCACCATGGGTGCGATCGGTTCCGATGCGGCCATCGAGGCATCGGATGTCGTCATCATGGATGATGATCCGAGGAAGGTCGCCACCGCCATGGGTATCTCGCGCAAGACCATGCTGATCATCCATGAGAACATCGTGTTCACTCTCCTGATCAAGTTCCTGTTCCTAGGGCTGTCGGCTGTGGGAATCGTCAACATGTGGCTGGCCATCATAGCTGATGTCGGTGTGATGATAGCTGCAGTCCTGAATTCGGCCCGTGCTTTGAGGTACAGGAAGAGATGAAAACCAATCCCGGGGAGACCCGGGAATTTTAGTTATTACTAATTTCAAAAACGTGTTACTATAAATATCATACTGGAATGACGATGCATGAGCAAGGAGGGCGATCTTCAAAGGATGCTAGGTGAGCCCAAGGCCGCCATCAGAGCTATGATCCTACCGTTCTTCATCGCCCTTGCTGTAATGGAAATCAACCAATTCGTCGATACATATTGGGTGTCGGGACTCGGAGTGAACTCCGCTTCAGCTGTATCGACCATAGTGCCGATCTATGGGCTCATGGCATGCGCCGGCATAGGTGTTGCCGCAGGTGTCACGGCGACCGCAGCATCCCGTCTTGCACGCGGAGAATATGAGGCCGCAGGCAAGCTGGTCTCCAATTCGATGATACTCGGAATAATCTTCGCGGTCATCTCCTCGATTCTGGTCGCTATTTTCCTGAACCCTGTGATAGATGTCATGGGTGCAGATGCCGTTCGCGAAGAGGCTATTCAGTACATGATCCCGTATATCGTCCTGTCCCCCACCATAACCCTTCTGGCCATTATGGGAGGGGCACTGAGGGCAGAAGGGGCGGCGAAGAAGTCAACCATCATACAATCAATTTCAGCGATTTTGAATATGATTATCGATCCCATCCTCATCTATGTTATGGATATGGGCGTGTTCGGAGCTGGCCTGTCCACCGTTCTTTCATCGCTCATCGCGATATGCATCGGAATCTATTGGTATGTGGGCAACAGGACGATAATCCCGATGAACCGTTCCACTCTGCACCCTGACAAGGAGGCGATGAAGGAGGTCCTTGGTGTTGGAGGCCCCAAGGCCATACAGATGATCATATCCAACCTCACAGACTTCCTCCAGAGGATCTTCCTGATCATAGCAGGAGGGACCACCGCCGTCATGCTGTACAACTACACATGGAGGTACATCGGAATGGTAGGACTCCCCGCCAGGTCTGTGGATATGGCGATGCTCCCAGTGTGTTCAGCCGCATACGGTGTTAAGGATCTGGAGAGGATGAAGACCGGTTTCATCTACTCGTCCCAGCTGGTCATCGGATGCGGTATCGTATTCGCAATAATCCTGTTCATATTCGCCGAACCGTTCATGTCCATAATGACGCAGGAGGAATCCATGCATGAGATTCTCGATATGTTCGTATGGACGCTTCGTGCATCGGTATTCCTGATTCCATTCAGTGCCATGATGGGTGTTGCATCTTCGATGCTCCAGTCGATGAAGAGGGCGAAGATCCCGATGTACTACTATATGTTCTGGGGATTCGTTAAGCTGGGGCTGTATGCTCTGGCCGCATACGGATACTTCGGTATCGACCCTTTCGAGGGAATCATCTACAGCATGGTCGCAGTCCATGTGTTCGGTGCGGTCTGTCTGATCTATCTCGCTTACAGAGAGTATAGTAAGCTTAAGAAAGATGTAATGGCCCACATCGGTCACGATGACGGGCCTGAGATGATTTGATCATCTCCTGATTCCGATATAGCAGCAGAAGGTGCTGTCAGGTTTCACTTTGTATTCCGAGCTCATTCCCGCATCTTCCATGTATTCCAACATGGTGTGGTCGGATACGATGGTCATAGAGGGGAACTGTTGTTTGTACCCGCTGATAACGGCGGGGTCGGTGGTGTGTATTCCGACTGTCAGGCACAGAATACCGCCTTTTCTGAGTACTCTGGAGACCTCCTTGAGATTCTCGGGGAGATTGGGCCAGAAGAAATGGCTGGCGTTGGAGACTATCAGATCGAAGAAGTCGTCCTCATAGGGCATATCGGCGACATTCCCTATGCTGAGCTCCAAGCGGTCATCCTCTATGAGCTCTGAATTGAATCTCTTCGAATAATCGATGGAGACCTCGCTGATGTCTATCCCCCAGGCCTTGGCCTCGGGATATCTTTCCAGGATCAGCTTGGTGAAGATCCCTCCGCCGCAGCCGATATCGAGGATCCTTTTTGGCTCGATTTCCGGAAGATTGACCAGCCCCCAGGTGATCTGAGGGACATGCTCCTCATTCATCCCGTCTATTGTCTCCTTCCCTTTGTCACCGTGAGGACAGGCACATTGGCTGAGGTCTTCCGTCATGCCTTCGGGATGTACCTGAAACGATATCAATATTGATGTTAAATCCAAATCTTGGCGTCGGGACCGATCACTCAGCCATCACTTTTATAATATAGTTGTACTTACCCACGAATACACATGCCGTTGTGGCTAAGGGGTATAGCGATGCCTTGGTAAGGCATAGGTCGAGGGTCCGATTCCCTCCAACGGCTCTCTTTTTATTTTTCCGATATCATACAGCTTCATGGACACCCGTTTGCGCAACTACATTCTGGCGACTCTATCGATTATAGCAATATCATTGGCCGTCATCATGTTGTTGTCCGTGGACTTCATGGATGCCTTACTGCCTGTCATAGGGATTCTGGTGGTGTATCCATGTGTGATTATGGGCGTCTATTTCTACCTCGA
>SUST01000007.1:12005-83662 GCA_015063285.1 Thermoplasmata archaeon | reverse complement strand
AGCTTTATCGCTATCAGTGAGGAGAGTTTCCTCTTCTCTTCCTCTGAAAGATCCATGTAAGATTTTCCATGGTCGATCCCTGCATCGGTCAGAAGTTTGGACACTCCCTCCTCGTTCCCGCTGACCCCTCTGATGTAGGGGTCGGTGGTGAGATAGAGCTGTGTCATGAGGTCTCCTGCAGGTATGAGGGAGCCAGGCATCTGCTCGATGTAGCCCCTCTTAGTTCCCTGTTCTAGAAGATATGTGTTAAGCCCTGACAGGCCGTTGATATGCTGTCTGTCTCCTGCGATACCAGCGAAGGCAATCTGGACCAGATCCCAGTTCTTCTCGTTCATGGTGACCGAGAAAAGTAGGGCCATGGTCGCACCGCATCCTGAAGTCATACCGTCGATCCCGTAGAGGTGAGGGTTTGCGTAACAGATGCGCTTCGCCTCGGAGATGATGGTGTGATGGTCCAGAACGACGATATCGTTCTTCATGGCATCGAGCTGGTCGATGTAAGATGCACCGAGATCGGTTATGATGATGCAATCCGCCTTGGTGCTCCTAATGATGTCCATGTTGTAGTCGTTCAGCGTCGTGAAGAGCGTGGCGCGGAACTCCTTGCCCTCCCTGAGTAGGGTCTGGGCTATGATCGATGCAGCGGATACGCCGTCGGCATCGTAATGGGAATAGATCTGAATGAAATCATGTCCGCGGACGATGTCCGCGGCATGAGATAAAGTTGTAAGAAGTTTTGAGGGGACCTCAGTCTCCATATAACTCACTTGAGCATGAGTTCCGCGTTGCTGAGAGAATACTTCCAGTCTGCGGGGAGGACTCCGTTCCTCTTGTAGTAGCGCTCCAGCCTCCTGATCTTGGCCTCAATCAAGAGCAGGCCTCTCCTGTTGGAGATGTCTCCCTTGTTGGATTTGAGGTGGACGTTCAGTGAGATTGCGCGCCTCATGAGGTTTGAAAGGTCCTCGGGAAGAGCGGGTGCAACTCCTTTCTCAGCCATGATCTCGGTGATCGTCTTGCCGGTTGCGAGCTTAACATCAGGTACTCCGTACTGGTCCCTGAGGATGAGTCCGATCTGGGCGGAGATGATTCCGTCTTTCGCGAGTTTCACGATGAGGTCCTCGATTTCGGTGGCGTTGAGGGGTACCCATGCGGGATTCTCGGAAACCATTGGGTGATTTGAACAGGATTTTCCCTTTCTTCTTGTGTGCATTCTTGCCATAGTGTGATCCTCCGAATCATATCTAGGCGGCGAGGCTACGCATGCGATTATAGAAGAAGTATATAAAGGGTGTTTGAGGGCCCTTTTCTTACAAAAGTAGGGATATGGCGGATATACTAAATCATTTCTCGATTCAAGCACGTTTTTGAATCTGTTGTCTCGCCCAGGGGACCGTATCTTCGTATTCCTCCCTGTCGAATGACAATTGTTCAGGGAGGGTATCGAACAGTTCGGATTTCATCTCGCAGTCGTCTTTGACCTTCCTTCTTAGTTTGGCTGCGCATACGTCGCAGTAACCGATGTCACGGGTCGCGATAACTTCGATCTCATACCCTGCTTCTTCCATGAATTCCCTTGTTGCAGCCTGTTCAGAGGTCTCCCCCTCTTCAACATGGCCACCCGGCATCTCCCACCCATTGCGTTTATTGTGCCAGACCATGAGAAACCTGTCACCGTCGAAAGCAATGGCATACGCTGTTCTCATGTTCATTCCCTCTCGATCACGATCATCGCGTGGGCCTTCTCATAGGGGTCTAAGGGCTCATCGTCGATGATTCTGTATCCCCTGTCGCGGATGATCTTCTCCGCTTCTTTGAATATCGATTCAGGGGATGCGGTGACGTCCTCGGAACGGGCCTTCACGGCAACCATGCCGTACTTGGCATCGAAAGCATCCATATTGTCGCACAGGATCTTGGCCTGCATCTTCTGGGCAACATCCTGATAGACGATGTCAACTCCGTCAGTGAACATCGAATACTCCTCAGGTTTGGTAGCATCCTCGAGGATAGGCATCATGTTGGGGCGTGTCTCACATGTACCGACCAGTTCTCTAAACATCCTCTGTGCGAATTCCACGCAGTAGACCTTTCCCTCAGAACTGATGTCCGCAATGTGCGATGGCGTCGTACCGCTGGATGCACCAAGATAGAGCACCTTGGAATCCTTCTCAAACGGGAACTTTCTGCCTCCAACGGTAAGGTAGGCGGACAGCTTGCTCCTCCTGGGATCCCATTCCCTGTATTCGGTACCAGACAGTGTGAACAGCCTTTCGCCGTAGATCCTCTTCCCGGGGCACATGGAGATTGTGTAGAGGCGGCCTCTGTCCATGAAGACTCTGTCCGAAGTGAAGTTCAATGGCTCCATTGACACTTCCATGGTATATTCTTTATAAAATCCTGTCAATCGTCACGGCATGATCACGATAGAGACCCTCTCGGCCATATCGGATGCCGTGCAGCAGGAGATACGCAAGATTCCCGATACCAACATCGGCGAGGAGATATGTATCGGAGCGGACGGAACCCCCACTTCGCGTTTAGACAAGGTGGCGGAGAATGCTGTGCTGATGTATCTCGAGAGGAACGCCGTCCCGCTCAATGTGCTGAGCGAGGAGATCGGATTCGTCGACAGGGGAGGAGAGGAGACTTTGGTCCTGGATCCAATAGACGGGTCCAGCAATGCAGTGGCGGAGATACCCTACTACACGGTCTCACTCGGAGTCGGAAAGGATTCACTTGCAGGAATGAGGCTGGGTTACATTCGCAACCTGGTCACTGGCGATACATATTGGGCCGAGAAAGGGAAGGGTGCCTTCAAGAACGGAAGGCAGATTCACGTCCGCAAGCCCGATTTCAAGGATCTCTTCGTGATGAACTACATGGGCAGGTACGCCCACCCCGAGGCATACAACATCTCCAAGAAAGCATCCTCCAGCCGCTGGTTGGGATGCTCGTCTCTGGAGACCGTGATAATCGCCGAGGGTCAGGCGGATGCGTTCTGTATGTATTCGGAGAATTACGTCCACTGCGAGAGGATAGTGGACATCGCTGCTGCCGTCCTCATACTGAGGGAGGCAGGCGGAGAGATCTACGACCTCGAAGGGAACGTACTCGATATGAAGTTCGATCTGGAGCACAGGAGCAACGTGATGGCCGTGGGGTACAAGGAGGTCTTTGATTACCTGATGCGTGGAAAGGACCCTGTCAGAGATCACAAGTACGGTATCTACGCCAATACCTCGATCCCCAAAGCAGTGGATTATACCCAGCAGGTCATCGATGCCCTCAAAGGCCACGATTATGTTCTGGACTCCCAGATAGCCGATATCATGGGGCTGCCCGGTACCCCGATCAAGGAGATGGATGCGGACATAGTCATAGTGGTCGGAGGGGACGGTACCCTACTGAGGGTGCTCCAGCAGACCGATGCGATGGTCATAGGGATAAACGGCGGAAGCGTCGGATTCCTGGCAGAGATCGACCGCGACAACATCAAGGCCGGTATCGAGAGGCTCCTGAGAGAGGATTACACTATCGAGACCCGTTTCAAGCTCGCCTCATGGTACAACGGCGAGTATCTGAACGATTCGGTGAACGAGGCCCTAATACACACGTCGTCGGTGGCCAAGATCCGTCATTACAAGATCTATGTCGACGACGTCCTCGCCTGCGAGATGCGTTCCGACGGGGTCATAATCTCCACACCGACCGGTTCCACTTGTTACGCCATGAGTCTGGGAGCACCATACATGGATCCGCATGTGAATGCCCTGATGGTCGTTCCGATGGCAGCATACAAGTCCACTTCGAGGTCATTCGTGGTTCCTGCCACCAGCAAGATAACCGTAGAATCCGTTCTGGACAAGGAATGCGTCATAGTGCTGGATGGTCAGGAGGAGATCCCCATGGAAGGCGGTTCCAAGGTCGATTTCATGATCTCAAAGAAGAAGGCCAGATTCATAAGGTTCAACATGGACTTCTTCTCACGTGTCCGTGAGAAACTGGTGAACGCTTTATGAACAAGATAATCGGTGTCAGTGCGAGCTTCATCGACGGTTTCAACGAATCCGCGAGATCGGCCTATCCCGATGAGTTCCTCTGCATGCACAGGGAGATCGACGGTGTGATCTCCGAGATGGTGATGCTTCCTGGTACGGTGTTCGGCGATGAGCACAGCTTCATCAATCAGTGGATGGAGCCCATAGACTATTCCATAGCAGGATCGGCACATTCGCATCCTGGTTATTCAAATCAGCCGTCCGAGGCAGATAAGGATTTCTTCAGCAACACCGGCGGGATTCACTTCATCACCTGCCAGCCTTACGACCGTAACAGCTGGAAGGCATACGATTCCCGCGGAGAACCCGTCGACATCAAGGTAATTTACTGACCCGAGACGCACTTCTCCATCAGTTCATCGATGATCTCGATGAGGCTGATAAGGTACAGCTTGTCATTGGATTCGGCAGTGACGTTGACGGTATCCTCTAATTCACTGTCCAAGGATACGAAGAATCCCCCGTCCGGCATGTCGATCCTCCAGCAACCCTTGTCGTGAGCGACCAAGGGGCTGACTTCCGTAACATATTGGTCCATCATACGCGCGAAGTCTGCCTGGCTGCAGGTTATCTTGTATGTTTTGTTCTCCGAATGGTATTCAGGGAACTGCGAAATGATGTCCGACATGCTGTTGGTAGATGAGAATTGGGAAAGGATGATCGAAGCGTGAAGCGCATCTGGCGTGTAGCTGATGTTGCTGAACACGAATCCCCCGTCGTAGTATCCGAGTTCTGCCTGGTTTTGAGCTTGGGCCTTGTGGACGTCTCCCGAGTTCGGTACGCAGACGATGAATTTCATCTTCTCCGCATCCGGTACGGGGTGTGGTGTGTCCACATCGATCTTTATCTTTCCTTTGAACAGGTCGCTGATAAGCCATGATAAATTCATCGGAACGACCAGTCTCTCGGGTCTGAGATAAAGGACCAGTATCGCAAGGACCTGTTCGTCTGTGAGTGGGTTCCCGTTCTCATCGAACACCCTCATAAGGGTTCCGATACGGTTTATCGATATACCTATGGAACCTTGATTCGCTTCTACCAGGGCCTTCATATGCTTGACGTCGGCCTCTTTGGTCGAAAGGGAATTGGAGAAGAAGTTCCTGTCCTTCTGGGCATTGATCGAGATGATGTCAGTGCCTATTGCATTGAGTATCTGAGGAGCGGAATCTGTAGCAGTTCCGCAGTTGCAGTTCAGGACGACGGTTCCGCCGTTGGCCCCCTGAACGCTGGCCATCAGTGCCTCGTTGTATTCCCTTATTGCGTTGTAGTAGTGCTTCACGGTACCGATGGATTTGTAGTTGGGCAATTCATGCTTCTCTTCGGAGACAGCCTGCAGATTCCTGATCTCCTCTCTGTTGAAGAAGCTGCCATCCTTGTCTATCAGGAGATATCCGCTCATCAGATCATGCTGGCGGAACTCTGTGACATAAACGCAGCAGTCGCCCATTTTCGCCATGTATGCGGCCACGGGCTCGGATACGTAGCCAAGGTCTATCACGTCCGTTCCGGACGATATGAGTCCGGAGATCAAAGCGTTCTTCATCATGGGGCTGCTCTTCATTAGGTCCATGCCAACTACTACCGTCTTGTGATCCACGGCCAGCGCATGTCCGATTCTGATACCCATCTCAGGAGTGGTATCTTCTGACGAGGAAGACCTCAGCAACAGTTTTTCTGACTGCTCCATACCGCCTTTACCTGCTTTCCGATAAAAATGGATTGCGGATGTCGGACCTCATTCCTTCAAGGCCGGGAGTTCCCCTATGGACCAGTTGTTGTAATAACGGCGGACACTCGGCATAAGAAGTATCACCATCGTGATTGAGCCGAGGATTCCCTGAAGCGCCATGTCGAACCCGTACGGTATGTCATCGACTATGTTGTACACGTTAAGGACCAGTATCACTATTATGAGGAGAATGGCGAGTTTGTAACCGATTCCTGATTCGTTGGCCAGCATCACGAATACTATGAATTCCAATGCACCCAATCCGACGTACACGATCTGATAGGCCTGATGGGATAGGTATCCGGTATCGAAGATTTCGGGGAACATCAGTGCGACGGTACCCTCGAACAGAAGATGAAAGGACATGACGAGCATGATCCCCATCGCATAATTCGCAAGATACGAGTAATGTTCCTCCATGGTCATGTTTAGTTGGTGACGTTAAAAAAACCTTTTTAGAAATGAGGCCATAGTATGATGGATGACCAATGACGACGGCTGGACGATCAGGGCCCTTCTGCGGCCGCATATGAAGGTCATAATCTTCATCACAGCACTGCAGATCGTAGGGGTGATTGCTCAAGCTGTCGCTATAACTCTGTTGAAACCTATCCTAAACAAGGGGATTTACGACGGAGATTTCTCCAAGCTCATACTGTTCGGCTGTTTTCTCATAATAAGTACTCTGGTATTATCCCTCATCCTCTTCGTCACCACCAATCTGGCATCCAAGGTGGCGACGTCAGTCGCGGAGGAGCTCAGGGGAAGGCTGGTGGAAGTCGCAGTCAAATCAAACAACATCAACGCCCTGGGGATCGTACCGTCCGAGGCCATGGTATGCCTGACCAATGACGTATCGTCTATACAGAGATTTGTTTTCGAAACCCTGAGGACCTATCTGCCCATGCCGATCCTTTTGGGCATTCTCATTGTATACACATTCGATACCAATGCCATTTTGGGAACCATATTGTTCGCGACACTGGCCTTCGTCGGTTCTTTCACTTACGTATTCACCAGACGTCTCCAGCCGCTGTACAAGAAGCAAGTGGAGACTATGTCCGATGTGAATTCAAGCCTGAGGGAGAAGATCCCGGGCGCACGTACCATTCGTGCTTACGACGGGTATGATTACGAGGTGGAAAAGTTCGGGGAATACAGCGCACAATTCGGAGCAATGAATAGGAAGGTCGTGCTGAACAGCTACTATGTGTCTAGCCTTGTCACCGCATGCATGTGGATATTCATTGTGTTCACATTCGTGGCATCCGCTCTCGACGAAGGTAACAAGCTGATAGCTACCGATATAATCATTTTCATGCAGGTGGCGACCTATATCATCGCTACGTTGGCCCTGGTCCCGTATGCATACGTGGGGGTGCCGAGGATGCGCGAGTGCTTCAGTCATTTGAAAGAGGTCGTCATCAACGCCCAGTCGATGGAGAAGACATACGGAGAACCGGAAGTGGACGAGGACACAGGTACAATCTTCTTGGCGAAGGACGTGAATCTGAAGAGTAGGCATGGCAGGGTCATATTCGACGGAATCAACCTTGAAATCGATAGGGGGAAGACGGTATCGATCGTCGGCCCCAATGATAACGATTCATCGGAACTTTTCAAGATGGCCCTCGGTTTCACCATGCCCGATACAGGACGGCTGACGGTATGCGGGATGGATGTATCCAGTACAGATCCGGTACTGCTGCGCGGGCACATATCCTACGTCAATAACTCCATGCACATCTTCAGAGGGACGCTCCGTTATAACCTGGACCCGAAGGGGAATCATTCCGACGAGGAGATACTCTCGGTATGTGAACGCATCGGATTGGGAAGATTCATCGTAGACATGCCGGGGGGACTCGATTCAATGCTATACGACAATGTCTCCCATACCTCAGGGGGACAAAGGCTTTTGATCCTTATGGTCCGCGGTCTCCTCAGGGATTCGGACCTCTACATCTTTGACGATTGCTTCTTTTCACTGGACAAAAGGACGAAGGGATTGGCCATGTCCACCATATCGGAGATGTGTGCCGGAAAGACGGTAGTGTTCATAATGCATGATACTTCCACCTGTGAGGTTTCGGACAGCATTATCCTGATGCAGCAGGGCAAGGTGGTCGGACAGGGAACTCACTCGGAATTGCTTGAATCATCGGTTCTGTATGATAACATGTACAGAACCGGACAGGGGAGGAACGGAACATGGGCATGATCAGATCGGCATGGGAATCCCTCAAGATGCTGGAGTCCTATGACAAATCGAAGTACAAGGAGATGCGTTACTGCGCCATCCTGACCTTGGTCTCCACCGCCGTCCTTTACACGATCCCCTTCATCTGCGGTTTCCTATTGGATTGGATGGTAACCTCCATCTCTGAAGAAGCGTCACTGAACATAGACCACCTCTTGGATATCTGTACCGTCATCCTGCTCATGGTTGTCCTCTGGTATGTGGCCTCCAACGAAGCAAAGCGCAGGATGTCCCTGATAGCGCTGTCGATGACCAGACATATGAGGGAGAGTCTCAATCGCAAACTGATGCGCGTCCCCGTCACTTACATTGATAAGACTCTGGCCGGGGATATGTCATCTCGTTTCACCAACGACATCCCGGCAGTCTCCAAATTGGTATCTTCGGACTATACTGGATTCATATCCCATCTGACGATGATCGTCTCCATACTGCTGATGATGCTGATTTCATCGCCGATCCTGGGCCTGATATTCCTGCTGATGGTCCCCGTGGTTATCTTCATCGGGTGGAGGATCACGACCAGGTCCGAGAGGGATTTCTCTGAGATGAGCGTAAAGGTTGCCGAACTCAACTCTCAGATGAACGATATCATCACCACGCACAAGACGATGAAGGTAGAGGGGCTGGAGTCCGAGGTCGTCGATCAGTTCGAGAGGACCAACAGGGACTTCACATCCGCATATGTCAAATCGCATACCCGCTCAGGGATGCTGAATCCCTTGGTTTCAACGATGATGAATGTAGGCTATCTGCTTACGGTCATAATCGGTGCGGTTTTGCTTTATTTCCACGACATGCCTGTTGGGATGTTCTTGACCTTCATGATCTATGTGAGGGTTATGAGTACCCCGTTACTGCTGACCGTGACGCTTTTCGACAGTATACGCGAGGAGACGGTGTCGCTGAACAGGATAATGGAGGTTCTCAACGCGCCTGAGGAAGAGGGAGAGGGTACAGACGAGGCTTTCAAGATCACCAACGGAATCATCAGGGTCGAGGACGTCTCATTCTCTTACAACGGGGAGCGCAAAGTGCTGAAGGGGGTGTCTGCAGAATTCACTCCCGGAAAGGTCTATGCAGTCACCGGTCCGACAGGTTCAGGAAAGACTACACTGGCCAATCTTTTGATGGGCTTCTATAGGCCCGATTCAGGCTCCATAACCATCGATGGTAGGGACATAACAAAGATCTCTCGTAAAGAGCTGGGAACCAATCTTACGGCCGTTCTTCAGAATCCGTGGATGTTCAGTGGTACGATAAGAGAGAACATAATCTACAACCGTCCTTACCTGGGAGAGGAGGATCTGAAGGAAGTCGCGAGCCTGACCGGTCTTGATAGCTATGTTAACGAGCTGCCGGACGGTTATGATACGGTTATAGGTGAGGAATCTACCTACATCCCATTGCCTCAACGTAGGTTGCTGGCACTTTCACGTGCGCTTATCGGCGATCCCAAGATTCTGATTCTTGACGAAGCTGTCGCAGGATTGGATCCAATGAGGGGACAGGGTATTCTGGACAAGCTGTTGGCTAGCAAGAGCGGCCGTACTACCATTATTATTAGTCATAATCAAGCATTGATAGAACAGGCAGACGAGGTCGTACATTTCGAAGACGGTGCTGTTAAGAACCATTTATTGGATGTTAACGCCAGTTGATTTTTAGCGGAGTGTGGCACACCCTTAGGGCTGTTATTAACGGCGTGAAATAAGGCTATTTTCATCCATTTGGATGGATTTTGGGATAAAAAAATCGAGCCAGACATCCGATTTTTCAAATAATCTTTATATAGTGTAGATTAGGATACTAACTCGGGGGCATTCTATTGGTTATGGAACGCATTGACCTGGAAAAAGCAAAGACAATTGCAAAGAACAAGGGATTGAAACCTGGAAAGGTTAAGGGAACATCTGGAATTCAGTTCACCAAGGGAAAGAACAACAGACTCGATGTCATCGAGTGGGCAGAGTTCGAGAAGATCCTCAAAGAGAGGAAGCTCGCAATCTACGAGTCTGGTGGCTGGATGAAGATCATGAAGGCCTGAAGCCTTCAGAAAGTCTTCCCTGAAACAAGAAAAACCTTCGCTCCCTCATCGGAGCGGGCCTTTCCCACTTTAATTTTTATATAATGACGTAATCACATGATTCGGCCTGACGTGCAAGGGTATCCGAGCCTGGCCAAAGGAGATAGGTTCAGGGCCTATTCTCGTAGGAGTTCGAGGGTTCAAATCCCTTCCCTTGCACCACTTTTTGATTACAATCTGCTCGAACATATTATTTAACCGAATAAAGCTAACATGGGTTTCATGACAGGACATATTGATGGCGCTGGTAAACTGCGCAAGGCATCGCCTTTTGTGGTGGCCGTGGCGGCAGTTGTGCTGGTGCTATTCGCTTCATTTGTTGTTTACAACGGCAACGGTGGACAGCAAGAGATGGATTTGGATGGCGATTGGCATCTAATAGCGTATGCTGAAGGATACTATGGGGATGGCAACATCGTGTACGAGGAGTATGGCCCGAAGGATCTGCCGGATAAGGTCGCGACCTTCGAGACGATCGGAGACGGAATATACTCCATGCATCTGGATGACAAAGAATACATCTGTGTGGCCAACAACAACACAATGATGACAGGAGGCGTTGACGAGTTCACGAGCACATCGGTACTGACCAAGATCGGGGAAGCGATAGTAGTCTCATCATTCCTTTCCGATGAAGCAGGTGTAGCCAGCACGATTCTCGAGCGTCAGGATTCTGAGGACAGGCTCCAGGCGGAATCGAGGGATGCATTAGCGGAAGAATCCTATGGACTCAATGAAGGCGGTGTGTATGAGGCTTTCATTGCGAATCAATACACCAAGGACGGTATCGTCGACCATCTTTCCGAGAACCGCTCCCTGACAATCAACAGGGTCGAGCCTGGAATCTTGTTCTATAACTCTCACGGTGACCAAACCGATCTCGATTTCGTCGCGGTCAGGATATCACCCAATGACTGGATGGCGATCTCCGATTACGATTACGGTACTTGGCTTATCGACATGGTGCATATCGAGGACGGGGTCGTCTATACAGCATCCTATGACAATACCAACGGCGACATCGAGCTTTGGCAGGTATGTTACGGTGACAAGAGTAAAGCCGTGAAGGTTCCCAGCAACCTTTTGGGCAAGCGTTACGAGGGAACTTTCAACGCATATGTCGAGGAGGGTGGAGAAGTTCTGAGGTCTATGGATGGCGAAGTGGCCATATCGTTCGACCACGTTGATTCCAGTACCAATGTCATGGAGGTCACCCTGTATACGCTCGAGGGAGATTCCTACATGGGTGCGATGTTGTTCCCCAACGGATCTGGTTACAGTTTCTATATGGAATCAGTCTATGATAACAGTGGGGAAACGTTCTGGGGATACTACATCGGAACGATATCCAAGGACCTCAAGAAGATCACTCTTGTCGGAACAGCGGACAATGCCGACGGCACCTACATGATCTTCAAGAACATCTTCAAACTGGCAGAGTGAAACCTTTTAGGGTGGGGCCGGAAGGCCTCGCCCTTCATTTTATTTCCGATTTAGGCTGAATCGATTATCACAGCGCCGCCAGTACCGCTCCGGAAACGACTATGGCCAGGACTATGAGCGCGATTAGTGCCCAGAACCAGTCCTTCTCTCTGACCAGGCCTATCAGTGCCGCTATGACGGCGAACATGGGGGATGCGATGAGCACCAGCAGACCGTAGTAGAGGAACGGATTGCCTTCCTCCAGGAACTCTCCGATGATGATGAGGATCAATCCTAGAACGATTCCAATGCGAAGGGTCCATGCGATGGACTTGTTCATGTTCACAGTATCCCTCCCACGCGGAGGAGCACCAGGATCGCCATCAAGATCAGGACGACTGAGAAATACTTTCTGAGATGCTTGGTGCTGAGCTTTCTGGCCAGATAGGTTCCCGAGATGGCCCCAAGGAATGCTCCAATAGATACGGCGCCAGCGAAGGCGAGGTCCAGCTGACCGCTGAAGAAGTACGTTATCGCTCCGGAGAATGCGGTGATCCCAATCATGTAGCTGCTGGTAGAGCTTGCTGCCTTCATGGGGACATGCATGATGAGGTTCATGACGGGAACTTTGATCGCTCCTCCGCCTACACCGGTCATGGAAGAGAGCATACCCGCGAACACGCACGCGATGCTGCCTTCCTTCACATTCTGAACCTCATAGGAGATGTTCTCGCCGTTTTCCTCGTCCTTGTACTCGAAGCTCATTCTGCCGCCGTTTCTGTTGGGTTCTATGACCTTCTCCGGGCTCATGATCATTCTGATTGCGCTGTAGATCATCACGGCACAGAATACGAGGCTCAGGATCCATTCCTCGAGGAATCCTGCTATGAGCGCTCCAGCGATAGCTCCTATGGTGGTCGTCACCTCGAGGAGCAGGCCCAAACGGACGTTTGCCAATCCCTTTTCAACGAAGACGCTTGAAGCCCCAACGGAACCTGCGACGATTCCGACCAAGCTCACAGCAGCGGCCTCTGCCGGAGCCATTCCAAAACAGAGCATCAGGACAGGGACGAAAATGACTCCTCCCCCTAATCCGAATAGGGCACCCATGATTCCGGCGCCCGCTCCAAGGGCTATCAGACTCAGTAGGATGAGGAGTTCCATGCCGCCCGTATCTGTAGGACATCTTATTAAATGTCGGGCCGATGCGGAAGTGTGGCCATAATACTGATCAGATATGCCGAAATCGGGCTGAAGAGCACGCCTGTCCGCAAGAGATTCGAGAGCACGATGAAGAACAACATGCTCGACATGCTCATGCAGGATGGGGTGGAGGCATTGGTTACCAGCAGAGGTGCCAGGTTCTATGTCGAGGCCACTGACATCGATTCTGCTGTCAGGTCTCTTAGGAAGGTCTTCGGTGTCGCATCCATGTCTATCGCCGAAGAGAGCACTTCCAAGATGGAGGATATGTGCAGAGTCGCAGCGGAATACTCTCTCTCAAGGCTTTCCGAGGGTCAGTCCTTCGCTGTGAAGGCCCGCAGGGAAGGGAATCAGGGTTACACTAGCCTCGATATGGGAAAGGAGATAGGTTCAGCCATATTCCTTGCCAATGAGGAAAAGGGTGTGAAGGTCGACCTCACCGATCCCGATGTCACGTTCTATGTCGAGGCACGTGACAACCGTGCATTCATCTTCCAGGATTACATCAAATGCCATGCTGGGCTTCCGGTAGGGACACAGGGTAAGGTCCTCGCCCAATTGGACGGTTCAGAGAGAAGCGTAGTTTCTGCTTGGCTGATGATGAAGCGCGGATGCAGGGTCATGATCGAAGGAGATGCGGACTTCTCTGTGCTGAAGCAATACGATTCTTATCTCAGGCAGTTCAATCCCGACAAGGACGATGAGAAAAGGCTGCTCGGTATCGTTATGGGTACCGATTATGATGAGCTGTCCGGAGTGGATGTCAGTCAGTATCTATATCCTGTATTCTTCCCTACCATCGGAATGACCGATGATGAGGTGTCGGAGATCTACAGAACGATAGAGCAGGGCCTTTGAGTCTGCTATATTGATATTATTATAGAATGAACCCGCCCTTGCGGGCGGTTAAGAGGTTTGAGATTACCGTAATCTTAAGATCACTTGATTCTTCTCTGGTTGGCCTTGACTGAGGGCCTGGCCTTCTCAGCACCCTTTCCGGTGTGCCTCATTCCACGTCCCTTCTGTCCGGCAGAAGTCTTTCCGCGGTAGACACGGTTGGTGTGTGTCTTCTCGCAGATCCAGTTGATCTTGGGGTCGGCCTTGATGACGGGGTGTGCGGGGTCGACGAGGATGACCTCATACCACTCCTGCTGTCCGTCTGCTCCTACCCAGTAGGAGTTCAGTACCTCAAGGTTGGGGTATCTCTTCGCAGTCCTCTCCTCGGCCATCCTCTGGATGCTCTTGCCGGTGATGATCTGGTTGATTCCCTTTCTCTTGGCTCTCCTACCTGTGACGATGGCTCTCTTACGGAAGGATCCCTTCCTAACCCTCGCCCTTACGATGACGTATCCCTGCTTTGCCTTGTATCCGAGTGCTCTGGCCCTGTCTAGACGGGTGGGCTTGTCGACGCGGACGAAGTTCTCTTCCTTCCTCCACTTGATACGGCGCTCGTAGTTCAATGCCTTGACGTAGGATTTCTCGGGTACGTCCCATGCATCAGCGATGTAGCTGTACATGCTCTTCCCGTTGACCGGGCGTGTCTCTTGAGTCTCTTCGCTCATTTTATCACCTTTACGGATTCACCTTACGGCACATTTCCGTTCGTGAGGCTAAGCGTCTCACTGTAGTCGGGGATGTTTATAACGTATATAAAAGGGCTACATAGATGCGCATGCGCGCCTCAAAAGACTGTCCAGGGGCCTAAGAGAGCGCATAATGGTACATATGCCGACAATCATACGGTCATCATAAATAATTCAATTCGGTATCTAAATCACACTAGGTGCTAATATGTACACCACAACTGAGAATGAAAATGTTGAGAAGAACCATCGTCCAATCAGGATCGCGGTAGTTTGTGCAGCTGTCATGATGGTGGTTGCGTTGGTACCTCTTTTTGCAGACGGCCTTATTGCTGAGGAGACGGTCGAAGAGGGCAATGATGGTGACGTCCATTGGGTGATCTCAGGCGACACAATGACGATCACTCCGAAGGAAGGCAAAGACAAAGCGGATATGGATGACTACGATGACGCCGGCGAGGAACCGAATTGGAGGAAGGCTGCAGGATGGCCCAACGTGAAGAATCTCGAGATCAAGGACGGAGTAACCTGTGTCGGTAAGAGGGCATTTGCTTGGGTCGATGATGAGGAAGGAGCAAAACTTGAAACGGTGACCTTCGATGGTTCCGTCAAGAAGATCAAGGAGTGCGCATTTATCAACCAGTACATTCAAACAATCAATTTCTCGGAGGGTCTGGAAGAAATCGGTCCTACCGCATTCGGCTATTGCTCTCCAGCTTCCCTCACCTTACCTGCCTCTTTGAAGGAAATAGGGGACAATGGATTCTTTTTGAGCGGGGCTTTGCACGATCTAGTTCTCCCCGAGACTTTGGAATACGTGGGGTGGGAGTCATTCGGAGGCATTGGATCATTGAAGAAACTGACTATTTCATGCAAAGAGGTGGGCGGAGAAGCCTTCGCGATGGTCGGTCCCGAGTATTTGGAGATCAGCAGCAATGTGAAAAAAATCGGTGAAAATGCATTCACATGCATATTCGTCGTCGACGGACAAGAACACGACTTCAACGACCTTGATATTGACCAATTGAGAGGGACTGTATGGACGGGCAACGGGGATTATTACCTGTATCTCCAGAACAGTGCCGGGGATCAATCAAACGATAATCTCCTGCTTTATGTCGCGATAGGGGTTTGCGCCGTCATAGCCATCGCGGCCATAGCTTACTACCTCCATAAGAAACAGCAAAGCTCTGTCTGATTTCAGATAAAACGGAAGAGGGGCCACCCCTCTTCCACCTTGTTCCTTGATTATGATATCCGCACCCTAAGAGCAGCAATAGGATTGCGATTCTATCAATCTGCGGTCAGTCTAGTTTCGCACGCGATGTCTAAAATAAGAGAGGTAGCGATACAAGTGAGAGTGCTAGAATGGAAACGATACCTGACAATTTGGTGAAATTCTTCGAGGACAACCCCAAGCCAGCCTTGGCATTCTCCGGCGGGGTGGATTCGACTTACCTGATGTACGTCTGCAGGAGGCTGGACGTGGACATGATCCCCGTATTCTACACTGGAGGATTCCAGACCGTCGCCCAGCTGGTCAATGTCGAGAATCTCTGCCAGCGCTTCAATTTCAATCCTGAGTTCATTGAGGACGACATATTCGAATGCAAGGATATCGCTGCGAATGGGCCAGATAGATGCTATCTCTGCAAGAAGAGGATGGCTACCATCATGTGGAAGAGGGTGAAGAAGTTCGGATCCAAGTACATGATGGACGGGACCAATGCATCGGACGATCCCGCCACCAGACCCGGCATGAAGGTTCTGGACGAACTAGGTATACGTTCTCCCCTCAGGGAATGCGGTCTGACGAAGGAAGACATCCGCAGGCTGTCTAAAGAGGCTGGACTCCCAACCTGGGATCTGCCTTCGGATTCATGTTTGGCCACCCGTATCCCTACAGGAACTCCGGTCACAAGGGAGAACACACAGCGTGTGAACTATGTCGAGAAGGAGATCAGGGTCATGGGCTTCAAGGACATTAGGGTCCGCGACATAGACGGCTGTGCCCATTTGGAAACGCTGCCTTCACAGAAGGACCTTCTGGAGGAGATGAAACCCGAAATCGAGGAAGTCCTTCTCAAGCAGTACAAGTCAGTTACATACGGAGAGAGGAAGCCGCAATGACCGGAAGGGAGATCCTGGAGGCTGTCAGGGACGGCAAGATGTCGGTGGAGGATGCAGAGCGTATGCTTCGCTCCAGACCTTTCGTGGATCTCGGTTTCGCCAAAGTGGATACTCAGAGGAAGTCGAGGCAGGGTGCTTCAGAGGTCATATACGGCGCCAGCAAGACTCCTGAGCAGTCGATCAAAATTGCGGAGACGCTATTGGAGAACGGTTCCGAATGCGTCATGGTGACGAGATGCGGTAAGGAGACCTGCGATCTTGCCGTATCCAAAGGTCTGAAGGCCGAATACAGGCAGGATGCCAGGATATGCATCGTAGGAGATATTCCCGAAAAGAAGAGGGCCAGTTATATCTGTGTGGTGTGTGCAGGAACGAGCGACATCCCGGTCGCTGAGGAGGCTGCGGTCACGGCAGAGGTGCTGGGTTGCAACGTGAAGCGGTCGTATGATGCTGGAGTGGCAGGTATACATCGTCTGCTTTCAGATGCCGATACAATCATGGGTGCGACCGCAGTCGTCGTTGCCGCAGGAATGGAAGGCGCTCTGCCCAGTGTCGTTGGCGGATTGGTCAGCGTACCAGTCATAGCGGTCCCGACATCAGTCGGTTATGGGGCATCATTCGAAGGATTGACGGCATTGCTGGCCATGATGAATTCATGTGCGTCCACAGTTAGTGTTGTAAACATTGACAACGGCTTCGGCGCAGGTTATATCGCATCGCTCATCGATAAGAGAGGAGAGATCTAATGAGGACGCTTTATTTGGAATGCAACGCAGGGGTCTCCGGCGATATGCTACTCGGAGCATTATCGGGTCTCTTGGACGATCCTTCGAAGATCAAGATCATGCTCGAATCGGCGGGCATACCAGATGTCGAGATCATGGTGCACCCCAAGGAGATAAACCATATCCAAGGTAACAAGGTAGAGGTCCTGGTCCATGGTCAGCCTGAAGGCCATCACCACGACCATTCTCATCCCCATAGGACTCTGGTGGAAGTACTTGACATAATCAACGGGCTGAAGATCCCTGATCCAGTCAAGCATCATGCGATGAAGATCTACGAGGATATCGCAAAGGCCGAATCAGAGGTGCACGGAACATCTGTAGGAGAGGTCCATTTTCATGAGGTGGGCATGTTAGACGCTATTGCGGATATCGTAGGGGCTTGTTTGCTTATTCATGAATTGGCTCCGGATACGATAGTGTCTTCACCGTTGCGTACTGGATACGGTTACGTGGACTGTGCCCACGGAAAGCTTCCAATACCTGCTCCCGCCACCGCATTGCTGCTCAGGAATGTTCCCAATTATGCTGGCGATCTAGAGGGAGAGTTCACCACCCCCACAGGTGCTGCCATCATCGGACATTTTGCGGAGGATTTCGGGCAGCGTCCCCGCATGACCATTCAGAGGATAGGCATGGGTATGGGTGACCGTGAATTCTCCATACCGAACATGGTCAGGGCATTCATCGGTGATTCTAGCGAAGGGCTATTCGAGATCTATGAGATTAATTGTAACATCGACGATATGACGCCCGAAGACCTTGGCCCCATGATCGACCGGCTTCTTGAAGAGGGCGCGCGCGATGCCACCCTTACGCCTATGATTATGAAGAAGGGCAGACCGGGTTACAGGCTCACCTGCCTGTGCCGTCAGGCGGACAAGGAGAAGCTGGCGAAGCTCATACTTGCGAACACCTCTACCATCGGTCTTAGGATCTGGAAGGCGGAAAGGTTCGAGATGTCCTCTCGTATCGAGAATTGTCACACTGAATACGGTGACGTCCGTATTAAGGTCTCGGAAGGATACGGCATCACGAAATGGAAACCCGAGCATGATGACCTTGTGAAGGCATCAGAGAAACACGGTGTTTCAATCAGAAAAGTCAGGGAATCGATACGCTTCGAACCCAAATCAAAAGAATGAACCGACCGCCCTTTTGGGCAGTCGGTCAGAAAACAGATCAGTATCTGAACTTTCCGTCGACGAATTCGACTTCGGCCCTCACGCCGTCAGGCCAAGTGTGGTATCCTACGCCCTGTGCCTTTCCGTACTTGAAATCTGCCTCGTCCTTCTCGCCGTTGGCGTATGTGATGACGCCCTTCCCGTGATACATGTTCTCTCTGAACTGTCCCTCGTACTTGTCGCCAGTTGCTTTGATGTAGATCCCGTATCCTTCGAACATGTTGTTCACGAACTCACCGGTGTAACGGTCACCGTCCGCACAGACGTAGACCCCTTTGCCGTTGAACATACCGTTCCTGAATTGGCCTTCGTATCTGGCTCCGGACGCGAATGTGTAGATCCCATGTCCTTCGAAGTTACCGTATGCGACCTCTCCCGCATAGGTATCGCCATTGGGCATGTTGATTTGCTTCAATTCTCCCATTCTTATTCCTCTGAGGATTGAACCTCATTCATGATATAAACAATGTCGATGCAAATATGAATGGATTATATGTCCAAAATGATGTTCGATAATTGTGATGTTATGGGCGACCTAGTCAAATTGCTGAAACTGAAGTACAATCCGATTGCCATCTACCATCTCGATGAGATCCCGGACTACGCTGGAGAACCCGGAGAAGGGGGATGCATCGTCAGAAGTCTACTCCTTCCGGCCATGGAAGGAAAAACTGTCGCTGCCAAGAAGGAGCGCATCGGATGCAAGGGCGCATGGGACGGACTCGGAATGGGTGGTGAGGATTCGGAATGTAGGAAGGCAATGGCCAACAGATACTCTTCGGGGATGGACGGTAAGGAGGGAAGACACTATTTTTGCTGTCCGGAGATGGCTGAGAATAATTATCTGAGTAAGGTGCCCGTTTATGGTAAAGGGAATGATTGCGTTGTATTCCAGCCTATCGACGAAGCTGAGGGTATCAGGGCACCGATCGAGACTGTCGTATTGATGGTGGATGCAGTCGAGTATTCAGCCATGATCACATTGGCCAGTTTCTCCCGTAAGGTCGAAGATTCCGTAATACGTTCAGCTTTCGGACTTGGATGTGAACAGCTGTATGCGATGCCTAGGCAGGAAGGTGAAAGAGAGGTACCTCGCATGGTCCTCGGACTGACGGAGTTCTTCACCAGGCGTTTCATCGATCCCGGGAGAATGGCATTGTCCATGCCATATAAACTGTACAAGCAGCTCGATGAGGACAGCGGATTCTCATTCCTCAAGGACAATGCTTGGAGGGAATCGACAAAACCAAAGTGCGAGCATTGCTGCTGATCAGAAGAAGTCGTCAAGGCTCTTCATTTTGGCCTTAGGCTTCTCGTCGGCGGGTTTCTTCTTCTTGGGAGCGTCGCCGGAATCGAACCTTCCGCCGAACAATGTGGCCTGCTGGTTGCCCATCAGCAGGTCCTTTTCCTCCCATCCGAAAACCTCAGTGATCCTTGATGCGGTCTGGGAGAGACGTTCCGCGTAGTACTTGTAGTCTGGTTTGCCCTTGAATTCCACACCGCTCACGTAGGGTTCGACGGTCTGAGGAGATGATTTGGAATCGGTGACTATCCATGATACCTTCATTCCGGGAATGAAATCGTACCCCATATCTATGAGCTTCTTCGCAGCCTGCACATTGGCCATCCTGTCGGGATTCTCGTAGGCGTCCAGCCCTTTGCATGATTTGGAGATCACAAGTTCGGAGATGTCCACGTTTCCGTTCTTGACATCCTGTATGGTGGTCTTCACCATCGTCAGGGCTTCGTCGTTCTTCTCTTCGAGTATCATCTCGAACAGTTCGGTCAGCATCTTGCTCTGTAGGTCGAATGAATCGGAACGCCTGATCTCATAACCTCTAACGAGCAGTTCATCCGTTGCCTGCGGCCAGACTATCTTGCCGACGTATCTTTTCTTCATCCCGTGTGTGAACATCGGCTCAAGAAGCTTCTCGAACTCCAGTGTTCCTCCGTCCACGGAGAATCTCTCGGCCATCTTCTCTCCGAATGCAACCGATCCCTCCAGATTGTTCTCCGGAGACTGCATGAATATTGAATCAGTATCTGAATAGATCACATGGATACCTTCGGATTCGACCTGATTGATGATGCCTATGGTGTTAGCCCTCGCGAACGCTGTGATGGCAGCACCGATGCTCTTGTCGGTGAATCTGTAGAATGTGGATGCGAACACCCCGTAGAAGGTGTTCATCAGGACCTTGACCGCAGCCTGAAGACCGTCCAGATAGTTGTGCTCGTGGGGGTCCGTGGTCTGTTTCATCTGCTTCTTGATCCTGTCCCTCTCGGCCATGAGGTCCTCGAGGATCCTGGGGAGGAGTCCTTCCCTCCGTTCCTTGGACATGAAGCGTGCCCCGGAAGGGCTGATAATCTCCCCATCCTCGCAGAGCGTTGTGAAACAGATGTTCTTCGCAATGATCAGCGAAGGATACATGGATTTGAAGTCCTCCACGCAGACCCAATGGTAGAGTCCGGGCGTCATGCTGTGAACATATCCTCCTTCAATCTGGTCGGCGCCGGCTACCCTGGCGCCCATCATCGGGACGGCGACCTTGTTCCTGTCAGCGGCACGGATGAGCAATGAGTCCGACAGCTGGGAGGAACCCGATGTCATGACGTCCTCGATAGTCAGTTTGGACACCGCTGCCAGATCCATATCCTTACGGACTGTGTCGACTTCCAGGAGTATGCGGAGAGCGAGTTCGGAATCCTTGAAGCAGTATTCTATGACCTTCTCCCTGTTGTTGGCCCATTCGGAGTCCATGTACTTCGGGTCCACGTCCAATTTCTGTTCTCCAAGGAGCATCATGGAGACGGCATTGAGTGTCTCCTGCTTGGGGCGGAGCTGCTTCTTCACCGCCCACCACGCGTCGCAGACAAGACGTCCCTTTACCCTCCAGAAACGGTCGCTGATGAGCTTGGGCTGGCTGCCGTCCCTTCCCCAGGGCAGCGCATCCTTCATGCGTCTGGCCTTGGACCTTTCCATTATCTTGCGGATATCATAGTTGTCTATGTTGTACCCTGTGATCACGTCGGGGTCCTCTTCCCTGATAAGTTTGGCGAAACCGTCGATGATTTCTGTTTCGTTCCCTGATATGGCGGGACCGTTACGCATCTCGTCCCCGTCCTTGATGGTCGAGCAGATGACGTAGATGAACTCATGTTCGACCGAGTTCTCGATATCGAACGAGAGGATCTTGAGGCCAGGGTCGAACGGGTCGATGTTCTCGAACGAGTCCATCTTGATCACAAGGTCGGTGTAGTACGGTCTGTCGATGGGCTCTCCGGTTACCCTTATGCATGCGCCCATATCCTTGTCATAGAAGAAACGGTGCTGGAAGGATATGTCCGCTGAGAGGACCTTGTAGCCTTTCCTCTGGAATCTGTTCTTGAATTCGGATATCTTCCAGGGGCTCTTGATGGTGACCTTCAGGACGTCATGCATCTCGGATTTGTACAGCAGGGTATCGTGCTCGGCCGAGATGACCTCGGGATCGTCCTTCATCTGCTGGTCGAGATCCGGTTTGGGATCTACGGCGAAGAGATACGGTCTGAAACCGTAGGCCAGGATGGTGATCGATTTCCTGTCGCGGGTCTTCCCGAACAGTTCGATCACAGGCTCATCCCCGTCCTGCGACGAGGATGCGCTGATTATCCTGACGTCCCAAGTCCCCATCGTATCACTTGTTGGCTACAATCCTTATGACGTCCCCGTCCTCAAGGATGTAATCCGCACCCACGGTGCGCTTGGTCTTCGCATTGACTGCTCTGATGAACTTGTCTCCCAGGTCGGAGTGGACCTTGTACGCAAGGTCCTTGGCCGTGGAACCGCGAGGTAGTAGGAATGCATCCGGCAATACGCGTCCGAAGTGGTCCGTGAACTTGTTCTCGTCTTCCACGGGGTAGACGGTGATGAGGTCCAGCATCTTGAAAGCGGCATCCTCGATGCACTTCTGCACACCGGTACCGCCGTACTTCTCCATGTTGGCCTTCATGTAGTCAAGGGCTTTCCTCTGGCCTTCATTGAGGGTCACTCCCTCTTTAATCGTGAATGTCGGGTCCCCTGCGGTGTATTCGATAAGTCCCGCCGCAGCCGCCTTCTTCAGGGCCAGTTCTGTCTCAGCCATGGTGACGACGCAGATGTCGTTTATCGCTTCGACCTTCTCGATGTTCCCTGCTGGTGCGATGTCCGCCTTGTTCATGGCCGCGATCATCGGTTTGGACTGCTCTCTGATGTTGACACACAGCTTCAGAAGATCGTCATCGGTCCAGTTCACTATGTCCGGTGGCATCTCGACCGAGAGTAAGGCCTTTTTTATCTGAGCTTCTGTGACGTTCAGTCCTGCGAGCCTGTCCTGGATGATCTGCTCCGGCTTCTGACCGGTCATCCTGGCAGCCCTTGCCATCTTGTTGAATCCGTTCTTTAGGATCTCCCTCATCCAGTATTCGATCTCCTTTCTAAGGAAGGTTATGTCCTCTGTCGGGTCGTGGGATCCCACATCGCCGGGCACTCCCTCGATATCGGTGGATCCGCTCACATCGATCACATTGATCAGGGCGTCCGCCTGTCTGAGGTCGTCCAGGAATTGGTTCCCCAGTCCTTTGCCCTGCCATGCGTCGGGGACCAGCCCCGCTACATCCAGGAGCTCTACGGGAACCATTCTGGTCCCGTTTATGCACAATGAGTTATGGGGCGTACATGTGACCCCCAGCTCCTTGCAGGGACAGGGTGTGCGCACATGAGCGACTCCCTTGTTGGGTTCGATGGTAGTGAAGGGATAGTTAGCGATCTCGACGGGCGCCATGGTGGCCGCTCCGAAAAATGTCGATTTACCAACGTTCGGTTTCCCTACAATTCCTATCTGCATGCTATCGGCCAGAGAATGACTTTACGGATAAATGTGCTTTGGGTGGACAGCCCCCCTAAAATATTATCATCTGTATGTCGAGACGAGTTCCATGGATGAAGTTGGAAGATGGAAGGCGGTATCCGCAGTTGCGGTATGCCTGTTGTTGATTGTTAGCGGATTGTATGCGTTCAATGCGATGTCTGATGATAAGGGGCATGGCTATGTGGATCCGGATATGTCCCTGTGGGTGGACGGTTCCGAATCGAAGGAGGCCTTCGTCTCTTATCTGAAAGCGGTGACCGATGAGAAGAGCAAGGACTTCATCCCGGTGGAGGATCGTATAGCCGTCTTCGATATGGATGGGACGCTGATCTGCGAGAGGGATACGCATTATTTTGACCTCAGCATGATGATCTACCGTATCCTGGAGGATCCTGATTATAAGGACAAAGCATCGGAATTCGAAAGGCAGGTGGCCTTGGACCAGCAGGCCGCACCGTCACCCGGAGTCCTTGACGACAGGTTGGAGACAGCAAGGGCGATGGCTTTCAAAGGCCTGACCCTGGAAGAGATGGACAAGTATGTTAAAGACTATGCAAAGAATCCGTCACCCGGATACATCGGAATGCTCCGCGGCGACGCCTTCTTCAAACCGATGCTCCAGATGGTGGATGCACTCCAGGAGAATGATTTCACGGTATACGTCATCAGCGGTACGGATAGGCTCACAGTACGTGCACTGCTGGACGATTCTCCCATTCAGCTGCCTAACGACCAGATCAAGGGATCGGACAAGTTGCTGGTGGCGACCGGTCAGGACAAGGACGGTTCGAAATACGTCTATCAGGAAGATGACGAGATCATATACGGCGGAGAGCATGTCATTAAGACTCTGAATTTCAACAAGATCGTTTCCATAGTGCAGGAGATCGGCAAGCAGCCCGTGCTCGCATTCGGCAACTCCTCTTCGGATTCCAGTATGGCCAACTATGCCCTCTTTGACAACAAGTACAAGGCTATGGCGTTCATGCTGTGCTGCGACGACCTCGAGAGGGAGTACGGCAACATGGATGCGGCGAACAAGATGTACAAGCTGTGCGAGGAGAACGATTGGGTGCCCATCTCTATGAAGAACGATTGGACCACCATATACGGCGACGGGGTCAAGAAGAAGTGAGGGCTCAGTGCTTCAGCCTGAATACGGCATCGGCTATCTCGCCGATCTGTTCAGGCCTGAGCCTCTCCACTCTGTCGTCTATATAAGGCACATCGTCACCCGGCTCCATCATGCGGGCCGATTTCAGCGATGTGCCTATCTTCTTCCTGCGATGATTGAACGTGACCTCTACCACTTTGAAGAACGTCCTCTCGTCAAGGACTTTGAAGAGGGGCGCCCTGGGGGTAATCCTGACGAGTGCGGAATCCACCTTGGGGCGGGGATTGAATCTCGATGCCGGCACGGTCTCCAGGATCTCGCAGTCGGCCCTGTATGAAAGATTGACGGTCAGCCTTGAATATTCCGGGCTCCCGACCATGGCGACCATGCGGTCCGCGAATTCCTTCTGCACCATCACGACAGCCGTTCTGAAATTATACTCCAGGAGCTTGAATATTATGGGCGTGGACACGCTGTACGGGAGATTGCTGACGAACACGTCGAAGTCCGGGAACGGTTCCTTCACCGCATCCGCGTGGATGAGCCTAAGCGAACTCCCGTACGTATCCGATATGTAATCTGCAAGGATATCATCGATCTCGATGCACGTGACATTGTCCGAGGCTTGGATGAGCCTTTTCGTAAGGATGCCCAGGCCTGGGCCGACTTCTAGGATCCTATCCGTGCTTTTGATCCCGGCGTATCCGATGTGCCTGTCGGCCACACGGTCGTCTATGAGGAAATTCTGTCCCTTGCTCTTTTTGGGAACGATGCCCGTATCGGCTATGAGTCTGCCGGTATCGTTCATCTCTGCACGAAGAGGTAGTGCTTCCTTTCGGAATCCTCGATCTCCAGTACGATGCGTGCCACGACGAGCTTCTCGGGGGACTTGATGCCGGTCCTGGCAGCAAGGTCTCCGAAGTCCTTGAAGAGGCCCTTCTTCCTCTCTTCCAAGATGATGTTCATGGACTTCTTTCCCAGACCGGGGAGCTCCTCCAGCGAGTGCTTGCGCATGCTGATGGCTTCGGCCTTGTTGATGAAATCGATGAACTTCGCCTGGTTGGACATGACTATGTCGTTGACTGCGAAATCGAGCTCCGAGATTGCATTGCTGGTGAGGTCGTTGTATGTGATCCTCCTCTTGACGTGATCGATCACATCACGCTTTTGGGTCTCGGAATCCTTTCCGATGAACGTCTTCTGTCCGACGGTGATCTGGGCGTTGGGCTTCGCGATCAGTTCGAAGAGCTTGAACTCCTCGGAACCGAGTGCGTAGCAGATAGGCTCCTTCTTACCGAAACCAGAATTCGGCGCACCCTGAGGCAGATAATCAAGAATGTAAGCGTATTCTTCCATGGGAAAACCACCCCAATCAGATGTACTTACCAACGATCTCGATGATCTGGTTTATCTGGTCATTGCTGAGTGTGACCCTCTCCTTGGAGAAGATTGCACGGACGTCCTCCGGGTACTTGGGGAGGATGTCCGCGATTTTCACAGCAATGGCATCCGTAACATCCTCGATTTGGCTAACTTCTTCGATGATCTTGTTAGCGTCCTCGAGGGATATGTTTGAGACTTTCTGCGCATGGTCCAATGCTGATTTCTGTGATGCGAGGAGAACGTCCTCGTCCTCGAGCTCTCCGGCTGTGCCTTTCCTGCTCTCTGCGACCTCTTCGAGGAGGTCCCTTACTTCTGCCAGTGTGACGTAGCGCTCAGTCATTTCTATACCTTCAGTTGTCGATGTTCCTTACCAGGTGCTCGGGGCGTGCGACGACCATCTTGGTCTTGTTTCCGTCCTTGACGGAGACTTCGTACGCTGCTCCCCTCTCTCCGACGACGACTCCGGTGAGTCCGTGGAATCTGGAGAAGGGCATTCCCTTGTGTACGCTGGGGTCGATTACGATGTTGACTTTCTCTCCGGTCTCGAAGATCTGGAAACCTTTCGTGATGGGTGAGAGCCCGCGTGCCCTTACTGACTTCTTGAGCTTGTTGCGGGTCTTTGTCCTTGTTCCGCTGGATGCCTGCATTGCTTATCCCTTCAGTGTTCTTCGAATTTGATCGCCAATACATCGAGGGTCTCGACTTTGCATTGTATCCCGAGCCTCTCAGAGAAGCTCGGTACGCTTCTGCCCTCGTCGCCGGACACGAATTCCTTCACGTACGTCCCCGAATCGGTCTCGAGTTCGAGATCGAAGGAATCGTCGGAAGCCCATTCCGCCTGGCACCAGTGGATCTTTCTCTTCCTCACAAGGTCCGCACGTCTGTGCTCGACCCTGCGTGGAGTCCTCTGGTCTATATTGACGTCCTTGAACGATAGGGCAACCTTAACTAACTCCTCTTTATTAACTTTGCCCTCTGCCTTAACGTGCACGTGATATACTTTATCAGATGCGGCGGCCTTGTAGCGTTCCACCGCTTCGCGCTGTACGAACTTGAGGCTGTTGAATGCTGCCATGTCCGTCTGGTTCGCTCTGCGCTCCAATTCATCCAGGTCGATGTACCTGTGTTTGGGCTGACTTATCTCCAGGACGAACGGCCTTCCGTCGCCGAGCATGCAGGCGTCGATGTCCTCCCTGCCCATACCGTGGAAGAAGTGCTCCTGTCCGTCAGCCATCTCGAGTGCGATGTCGCCTATGATCTCCTGGACCGATGTAGGGTACATCTTTCCGGCCCCGTGGCAGTGGTCGCAGCCCTTTCCGTGGCATACCCTGCAGGGCCAGATGGTCTGCGGGATCTCTCTACTGTACTTGTTGTAACGTCCGGCTATGAAGACTGGTGCGATATCCAAAGTCACATCTGCGAAACGGGTGTCGACGAGTGCTACGACCTGAGGGTTCTTGAACTCCACGGGACGGTGTATCATGGGAAGTGCCAGCTTTCCGATCTCGCGGTTGAGTTCCGCTTTTATTGTCTCGGAGTTCTCGAGGGCATACTTCTCTTTGATCTCCTTCTCCCTCTGTGTGATCTCGGGTTCGATCCTCGATCCTATGAGGAAGTTGTCGGAATCCACTTCGTTGATCTTCTCTGCTGCCGCCTCCGCGAATCTTCCGAGCATGTCGAAGACATTCTCGCACAGCGGACAGAAATCCTCTGCCGGAGCGTCGATGCCCTGTTCTTTCAGAGCATCACGGATCATCCTTCCGCGGAGATCGTTGGTCATTCCGGTCCCGAGCTTTCCGAACATGCGTCCCAGGCAATGGTCGCACAGGCCTGATTCGGCCAGTGCCTTGGCTGTATCGATGTTGTCGGCGATCCAATCTTCCATGGTATCACTTCAGAGGTCGAATCCCATCTCGGTGATCCTGAGCATGGGGCGTTGGCTTTCCAGATAGTGGTAAACTGTCGCGTGCTCGCTGCCGTTGATAAGCAGTTCGCAGGCATGCTTTGCCACCGGGAGACTGACGGAGTTTCCGATGAGTCCCACTGTGTTGCCGTAGATGACCATGTCGCATCCTGTGAGCTCCTCGATAAGCTTGCGGGTCTTTCCGTTCTTACCGATGAGGCGTCCCCTGACACGGGGCATCTGGCTGGAGCGGTCTCCGATAGCTTCCTTCACATCTATGAGCTCGAAGTACTCATCATCGTCGAAGAGCCTCATGGCCTTGTCGGGATTGAATCCCCTGCCCACGGCTTTCACGATATCCATGAGCTTGAGCGGCATGAGGGGGTCTTCCAATTCCCCGTCATCGTGGATGATGACCTCTCCTTCCTCCGTATCGATGTCGATCTTGATGCCGGATATATCTTGGAGCACCTTCTTGGTCTCCCCGTTCTTACCGATGAGCGTTCCTACCCTGTCCTGGGGTATCCTGATGGATCTCATTCCTCTTCATCTCCGTTATCGTTGAGTGTCTCTTCCAGGACCTCGGCGTCAGTCCAGACGTCCGCGTCCCTTCTCTTGAAGAAGCTGTTTATGTTATGGATGTCCCTCTCCAGGAGCTCCTTTGCATTGTAATGGTCCCTGGTCATGGCCTGGCCTACATCGATCATGATCGGTTCGCCGTCCATCATCAGTATGTTGTATTCGCTGAGGTCCCCGTGGACCAGATGGGCCTCCTGCCATCCGTCGATTATGAACGAAAGGACCTGCTCGTAGGTTTCGTCCGGATCATCTAGGACAACATCCTTGAGTTGCGGTGCGGGTCCGGTCTCGTCGCCGATGTACTCCATCAGCAGGCAGTTCTGTGCGAACGTTATGGGTTCGGGAACCGGTATTCCTGCCTCCATGTATCTGTCCAGGTTCTTGAATTCCTTGTTGACCCATGCGTAGATGAGCTTCCAGCGGTTACCGGTCACTCCTCTGAATCTTGGATCACCTTCTACGTATTTGGCCACTCTTTTGAAGGTTGATGTGGAGGTCCTGAAGATCTTCAGGGCCATGGGTTCTTCCTCATCATCGGTGGCGTAGAAGACGTTGCCCTCCTTGCCGGTGGATATGGGGTAGTGGACGGAGTCGATGTAACCGTCCTTCATGAACTCGTAGATGGTCATTAGGGTCTTCTTGTCGAAGACCTCGGCCTCGGTCTCCTTCTCGTCGCCGGTCTTGTTGGTCTTCAGGGCATCTACGCGACGCTCGAGGTACGCGTATGCCTCCTCGTATGAGGGCATTTAAAGATCTCCCGATCAGAAAATATCCAAGTTTTTGGGGATCTTGCCCCTCTTGCTGAGGTTGACGGCCTGTGTCTTTGTGTACCTGAACCTGACGTCGCATTTGTCAGGCTGGAAATCCCATACGGATATGATCAGCAGGTCGCCTTCCCTGATCCACATCCTTTTCTTAATCTTTCCAGGGATGCGTCCTACGCGGGATACTCCGTCCTCGCACATGACTTTGATCTTGGATGCGCCGAGCAGCTGATCCGCTATCCCGAACATCTCTGCTTCCTTGATGTTTGGCAGACGTACACGGGTTACGTCCTCATCAGGCATTTCAAGCGGTTCATTGTCGCTCATATTATCCTCTAATAACTCCTTATAAGAGGGCTTTATAAAAGGGTATGGTCGATTTTTACCGTTCCGAATCCAAATTTATCAGGATAATCGTTATAAAGGAGTTTGCGATGGTCTTCCTTAAGCTCCAGTAGTGTAGCGGCCAATCATTCAGCCCTTTCGAGGCTGACACACGGGTTCGAATCCCGTCTGGAGCACTAAATTTTCCTCACCCAGATCAAAAAAGTAGTGCTCCTGCTCAGGAGCAAAACTATTGACCATAGTTTCGGAAGGGATGAAGTGCCCCTTTTTATCCGAAATCGAAGAGATAGAAATAGCATTATTGCAAAACTGTATTTTAGGTATGAGTGTGTCCGGAACGGGTCCGGAAAGGTCGACCTGAGGTGACTTCGGATCGGAGAGAGCCGCAGCTGGAATGGGGTAGCTTATTGCCGTAATGGCAAGCTTTGCAACGGTTCCCTCGGACATCTTAATCACCAGAGCTTCCTTGCACCGTCTATCGCGTCGTTCTCCGATACGCCGCAGTAGTACAGCTCGGTGACGCGTGTGGAGCTGTGACCCATGAGCCTGGAGATCTTCTCCATCTCTAGACCGCGGTCCTTGTATGTCTGACCGAATGCCCTGCGGCAGTCGCGGAGCTCGAACTTGTGTCCGATCTGATCCTCCACCTTCTGTTTGATCTTCCTGATGGAGTTCGACGACAGCGTCGAGCACTCGCCGCCGAGCTGGAAGAACAGCATCTCGGAGGTCTTGTCGTGTGCCGCGAGCCATACGTCCCTGTGGTACAGGTACTCGGACATCATGGGACGGATCTCCTCGGGGATGGGGACGTTCCTCGGTCTCCCGTAGGTGTCCTCGCCCTTGACGTGGGTGAAATGGATCAGCCACGACTTGTCGTTGAGCTCGTCCCTCCTGCAGAAGCGGATCTCCTTGTTCCTGGCCCCGGTGCCTATGTACAGCAGAACCATCGCATAGGCGCGGACGGTCGGGAAGTCCCCGTAGTCTATCTCCTTGGACCTGGCCAGGATGGTGCGGTAGATCTCCATCGGAAGCGGGTCCAGACGCTGATGGGAGTTGTCCTTCGGCTTGAGGCCCGTGTTCTTCTGGAGGCATACCTGCACCGCGTAGTTCCCCGAATAGGTGAGGAACTGCTCCAGGAGTGTGATGTCGTGGCTTAGGTCCGAGGCCCCCACCTTCTTCGCCTTGCGGAAGAGGATGAAGGTCTTGACGTCCTCCGGAGTCATCTTCGAAGGAGCCATGGTACTTATCATACCCTGCTCCTTCAAGGCGATCAACTCGCGGTCCATCCGTCTCAGTCTGCGGTCCTGGTTGGCCCAGGTCACATCCGAGATCACGCCTTTCCTGGTCAGGAGGTATTCTCCTATCTTGTCCCTGAACGGATAAACGCTCATATCTTTCTCTCCTTTTTCTTTCGTTCCAATCCTAAAGGACTTCGCCTCATAGAATTGCAAACAACATAAAACTATGAGAGTATAAATAGATTAGCAAAAGTGCAAATCGCCGATATCGGGGATGTATGAGCTCTTTAAAATGCTGGAATACTTACCAATCAAGGTTAAATAAAGATACAGATTATGCATAATCACAAACTGTTTTCCATAGAACGAGTGATCTAGATGGACAGGGACACGGCCTTGGAGTTACTGGATTCGCCCTATACGGTGGCGATATTAATCGATGTTCTCAGGAATCCCGGTATCTCCAAGAGCGAGCTCCTCAATCTGAGGACCAGGGGGAACCGCACCAGGTTCAACCGTATACAGGAGCTGATAGCCGTCGGGCTGATCGGTGTGAAACCGTCCCGTCACAACACCATGCACCTGTACCTGACGATGGAGGGGCAGTCCATCGCTGTGCTGTTGGAGAAGGCGGTCGGCGAGCTGGCCGAGGTGCAGCCGCCCGAGAATCCTTCGGATCCGGAAAAGGATCTTTGAAAACCTTATCCTATTTTTATCATGGAACGATGCGATATGCCGCATCGCTGCACATATTGACTGCAACATCCAGTTTTTTAATACTCAACGTGAGGATCATTCTCCCGCGAACGTTGCTACAGATTTCCGGAGACCTTGCTGCTCTGTGACCGTAGTGACGGACGCATCCCAAGAACGAAACACAAGGAGAATGAGAGATATGTGTGATTACACTGCAGGATTGGGGATCGATTTCGAGATATGCATGTTTGAGGAACTAAGCAGATTCTGCGTTCCTCTGCATGGAGTCAGGACCCGCGAGGAGAGGAGATGGGAGTACGGGAACCAATGCGTCAAACCCGATCTTACTTTCAGATACGATGGAAGGGTGTTCCATGTGGACTGCCATTACAGGCAACGCATCACGGGGACAGCATTGGAACTGGACAATCCGGGGGTCTACAGATTCAAGGAGAGATGCTTCGAGAACGTGAGAGGGGAGATCTTCGAGGCGTATGCTATAGGCGGTACGCCATACGATCCGGAGCATATGATATTCGTGCCGAAGAAGACCATCCTCGGAAACAGGATACCTCTGAGGAGGTTCGCGAGGATGGAGTCCGACCTGGAGAGAATGGGATTGGAAGGGCTGGTCTACATGTATATGGGATCGGGAACGGACATGTTCAGCAACGGCTGGAAATATCCGGGGGCATCGATGGCGGCCGATTGAACCCAGGGCGAAGGATAACAGCTAGCAGTGATCATGGTCGGAACGGGCCCTCCTCGCCCCTTGCGTGCATCAGACCGTATCATCGGGCTTCCCACTGTCATAGGAAGCTTCGTGCATCCGGTCTTTTTAATCGCATGCTTGGGTCTCGGAGAGGCCCTATGATCCTCATGAAAGGAGATATGGATAAAATGAAAATGAAAAGAGAAACTTTAAAACCGAACGGGTGCTTGATACCTTCAAGGAGGTCCTGAGATGGCAACGGAATCATTCTACGAGGATATGATCATCGATACGCCCGAGGCGTTGGAGAATTTCTTGGCGTTCCTGGAAGAGGAACCGCATGCGAAGATCGATCACAATGTGAAGTTCGTATACGCCGACGAGGAATCCATGAAGAGATTCGTGGAGAAGCACTCGAAGAGGGACTGATATTTTGGACGGAGTCGACTACGAGATCATCCCGCTGACAGAACTTATCATAAGATTCGGAGAGGAGAAGGTCGCCCAGAGTCTGAAAAGATACAAGGGCGTGTTCGATTCGGCCACCGAATCGTATCTGCACAACAAAGCGATCGAGATGGAGAAAAGGGACATCTCCAGAACGTACATCGCAGTGGATACGGACATGAACATACTCGGTTATGTCACGATCGGGATCAAATGTGCCATGTCCGACAGCGATGACGATAGCACCAAAGAGATAAGCGAGAAGATACGGCACAGGATGAACATCGACATGAAGAACGATGTCGCGCAGTCGTATCTTTTGGGACAACTGTCAAGATCCCCGGACGCACCGAAGGGATTCGGCGAGACATTGGTAGGGATGGCGATAAGGGAGTTGCTTGAGTCCAAGAGGATAGTCGGATGCAGGATGGTCCGTCTGGACTGCCATGACGAACTCATCCCGTATTATGAGAGGTTGGGATTCAAGTACATCCGGAAGAACGCCGATGGAACCCTGAACCAGATGGTCACGTTCATCTGATGAACCCAAAGAGGGCCATACGGCCCTCGTATGGGTGACAGATGAGGAATCACAAGTTTTGTCTCGAAAAAGACGCACTCCACCTGGGCTGTACGACCCTTCGCTTGAACTTGCAGGGGCCTATCGGTCTTGCGCTTCACCCGCTTTTTTGATATCATCCTGCAAGCGCGAATGCAGGATTGGCAGATCGCTGTACTGAACAGCGAGAATTTGCATACGAGGAGGATGACCAGGAGCAGGTTCCTGAAGCTGGACAGGAAGCTGTCGCAGCTGTCCTTTTACAATATAATATATCAATACAGGATGAGGGAGACTGGTTTCACTGAGAGCAGAAGGTGGTCAACAGAAGATGGTGGAGAGGCTGCCGTCTGAGCCAACTCGCCTCTAAGAATCGTTGAGATAGCGGACCGTTTGATCGGATTCCACACTCTTCGGTGTGTAAGCTGCTACCTGCAATCATTTGGATTCATGACCCGGGAAAGAAGATAATCATAGATCCGATGAGAAAAGGGGTGATGAAAGAGCCCGTGCTTTCCAACACGGGCAAAATGTTTCAATGTCTCCTGAGGTAAACGGCTGCTGCCCCTATTATGACGATTGCTGCTATCGCGATTCCCGCTGCGATCGGGATCATGCTGTCGATGTCACTTCCGCTTACTTCGGACCCGTCATCCGAGATCGTCGTGTCCCCATTCTCAACAAGGTTCGGTTCAGGAATAGGTCCAGGGGTGGGTTCTGGTGTTGAATTGGACGGAGTGGGGGACACACGCTCCTTGCTGGTGAAGACGTTGACATTGTCTGTTCCACCGTTGCCTTGCTGTCCATAGTATCCGGATCCGCACCCGTACAGTTCCCCGTCAGATGTGACGAACCATGTAGTATAATTAGAACTGGCGACACTTGCGATGGTGAGATCGGGCATGCGCTGAGTGAACACATTCACATCGGATGTGCCACCGCTACCCTGCTGTCCACATATTCCATATCCGCACCCGTACAGCTTCCCATCCGTTGTGACGAACCAGGTAGCACGGTTGGAGCAGTAAACGCTCTTAACGGTGAGATCAGGCATGCGCGGGGTGAATCTCTTCACAGGGCCCGTATTTCCGTTACCCTGCTGTCCATAAGTTCCATCTCCGCACCCGTACAGCTTCCCGTCTGTCGTGATGATCCATGTCGTAGACTTGGAGCAATAGACACTTTCAACATTCTCTATCGGATTTTTGCCTTCTGAATCATAATACCATTGCGCGAACCTATTCTTGCTCGAACTAGTCGCGGTACCCTGATTGTCACCGCAACCGTACAATACCCCGTCGGTCGTCACGCACCATGTCGTGTAAGAGGAACAAGCAACACTCTTTGCATTCTTGATCGTATTAAACACGCCGCTATAGGGATTATAGGATTTTCTGGTGAACATCTCTACCCACCGTCCAAGATCATCGTTGTCTCCCTGCTGTCCAAACCCGTTTGATCCGCATCCGTACAGATACCCATCGGTCGTGACGAACCATGTCGTGTCTGAGGAACACGAGAAGCTTACTATCCCGGATATCGGATTGTTCTTCGCATCGGGATCATAGAATTTCTGGGTGAACGTTGACTCCTTGACATCGTTCTTACCATTACCCTGCTGCCCAGCATCATCGGATCCGCATCCGTACAGTTTCCCTTCGGTGGTGATGAACCACGTTGTTTTATTGGAACAATAAACGCTTGCGATGGTGAGCCCGGGCATGCGCTGGGTGAACACATTCACATCGGATGTGTCACCGCTACCCTGCTGTCCATCATTTCCATATCCGCATCCGTACAGTTTCCCTTCGGTGGTGATGAACCACGTTGTTTTATTGGAACAATAAACGCTTGCGATGGTGAGCCCGGGCATGCGCTGGGTGAACACATTCACATCGGATGTGTCACCGCTACCCTGCTGCCCATATTGGTTGTGGCCGCACCCGTACAGTCTACCGTCCTTGGTCAGTAACCATGTGGTCTCACTGCTGGAATATACGCCGGATTGTATGGGAAGAGGAACGCTGGCCCCTTCGGTCTCTTCGGTATCGACTATCGATACGGCCATGGTCATCAACATCAGCACAGCTATCGCTATCGTGATGTTCTTGACCTTGTGACCCTTCACATATTCCCTCGAGCGCATATGAGTACACTTCTCCGATCCTATCTGTACATACCGTTTCACATGCAGGATGCTTGTCCGATTGGATTTCCGATACTCCTCAGATGGTGCGAGGCTCGTACGGAGATATGAAACGGTCAGCTTTACGTTCCATCTAAAATTTGAAGGTATATAATAACGACCGCTCGATAGCCAAGATGATCGGAATCGTAGTAAATGAAACCGATCCGTCCAGGTGAATCTGAAAGGGTTTGGAACTGTTTGTTTGGAAAACCATTGACTTTTCCTTGATGTGATAAAGTGATAAGGGAATATGAGAGGACTGATAATGACTGTAAAAGAAGATGACCCCGTGCTTTTTCTTCTCCACCCTTCGTCCATCTTGCCCTGCGGGATTGTTCTTTCGCTCCCTTCTTCCTGTTTGAGCTGAAATCACATCTCCGCAGGTCTTCGGTCACTCTGCCTTGGGTTTCGAAGAAAAGCCCAGGGTTGAATAGAAGATGTTCAGAGAGAACATGCCCGGAAACAAGATAAACTCCTTAGGAAACGGCTTCGGAAACGATTTGAAGGTCCTCAAAGGGGAGGCGAACATAGAGAGGCTCCTGCTCGAGGACATCCTGGAGATCGTGGAGTACGGATGGGACAGGAACGATCTTCAGAGGATGCTCGATGCCCAGGATTACGGTGGCATCGGGTACCTTGCGGCATGGATCAGGGAGTGCGGCAACTCCGCACACGGGATGATGGTCGAGGATGATCCGTACTGGTATCCCCTCGACGAGGACGGGAACTACAGGGCAGGAGCATTCGGGAGGTGCTGCTGATGACGACCAGACAGGAACAGATCCTCGTACATCTGTACGGGTACCTCGGGACCGGGAACGTATACCAGATGCCCTTTGGGACCAATCAGGACGGGATCGCCGAAGCGATAGGGATCAGGAGGGCCCAAGTGGCGATCGAGCTGCAGAAGCTGGAGAGGAAGAACCTGATCTACTATGAGAGGAAGCACTCGTACAGGGAGGACCATCCGATCAGGCAGCTCAGGAGATGCTACTTCCTGGAGCCTGCGGGGATCAGGAAGGCCCAGGAACTCATCAAAATGAAGGAGGCGGCCTGAATGCAGGATTGGCAGATCGCTGTCCTGAACAGCGAGAACATCAGGGTCGATCAGGACCAGTACACCGGATACAGGCTGGTCATCAGGAAGACCGATGGAAAGAACAGGATGTCCGTGCCTGAGATCGTCGCCACCATAAGGCATTCCAAGAGGAAGCCTGTGATCATGTGTCCGGACGAGCCCTTCAGAGGGATGTTCGCAGACAGAAGAGAAGTGCTGGACATACTGATGAGCACTTCTGAGTATGAAGAGTACACGGTGTGGATGGCCGAAGCCAAGATGTCGGGGGTGATCTGATGGGGAACCGCGCAGTGATCACCACCGAGAAGGACATGGCCAGGGAAGGCCTCGGGATCTATCTCCACTGGAGCGGAGGAGCGGATTCAGTAGGGGCGTTCCTCGAATACTGCGATCTGAGAGGATTCGCAGCTCCGGACAGGAGCGACTACGGGTACTCCAGACTCTGCCAGGTGATCGGGAACTTCATGGGAGCGGACGGGAACTCCCTGGGGATCGGGAAGCTGGAAGAACTGGACTGCGACAATTGGGATAACGGGATGTACATCCTTAACGGTTGGAAGGTCGTCGCCAGGAAGTACTTCAAAGGACAGGAACAGAACTGCTATGACAGATGGGAATTCCTGAAAGAACTTGATGCCTGCCAGCCGGAGGCACAGCAGCTGGGAACGGATATGATGGAAGCTCTCAGATTCCATGGGAAGAGGATCACCGACATCTCATGGAACTACCATTACGAGATATCGAAGAGGAAGGAGAATGGCATTGCTGCAAGGCCTTTCGAGATAGGGAAGTTCTACACCGATTGCAAGAACAGACCTTACAACATCGTTAAGATCGTGGACAAACCGTACATGGAGGCAATCATCGAGAGGGATTGCGAGGAGATCACCGTACCGAGATTCACTTGGAAGGACGGGTCGGAATCGATAATTCTGCCCGAGAACGGAAGAACGATCGTTTCAACGGAGGAGGTGAGCTCGTGAGCCTCTTCGAGACCGGACCGATAATGATGACCGAAGGCATCAGGGAATTGATATGCCTGGATCAAACGGCGGCCGATACCGTCCGGAATTGTCTGGAAAAGCATATGAGTGGAAATTGGGGAGATCTCTGCGACGAGGACAAGCAGATGAACGACGATGCTCTGGAGACGGAGAGATAGGAAGGCGTCTCCGACAGGCTGTTCAGTTCATACGACACCGATTTCGGGAAGATATACATCATAACCGAGTACGACAGATCCGTGACGACCATCCTCCGTCCCGAGGACTACTGACATGGAAAAGGGGCCGAAAGGCCCCGGTGATCGGGCGATATCGGAGGGTGGTAGAATGTGAATGACAACTCTCGGAAAACATGGCTACGTCATCGACCGTCTAATCAGCGAGGACGGAAAGGAGTTGGTGGGAGAGGATGTACTTCCGTTAAATGATTCTAAGAACAATTAAATATGAAGATGACTTAACGGTTGGTAAGGCCCAAGTACCTTCCCTCAGTATATTTTATGCCGAACGGGGGGACGGAAGTCCGAAGGGATAGGAATGGATGTTCGCGAGTTTGCCGTACCCTTTATGGGGGGGGGGGACTGCCCTCCTTGCAGTGATGTCGCTCTGACAGCCGACGGTAGATTCGCAAAGATCTCCCCGAACTTGTATGAGGGGGGGGGGGGCGGAGCATCCTTAAAGACTCCGATAGGGTTTTATCGTAACACTGGCAGTGACGGCTCAGGTCCTTCCGAATCCGTGCCCACGGGTTTGGGTCCGGATTGCCTCATCGTCGGTGGCAACTACAACAACAGCTCCAGAGACGGGCTGTCCGCCTGGAACTCCAACAACGCTGTGAGCAATTCGAACGACAATCGTGGTGCCCGCCTGGCGTATCCCTCGAAGACTCAATACAATGAACATGACATCCCTATCGGATTGGACCTTGCCACTTGGCAAAAGATAAAGAAAAACCATAGTCGCTTGTTTGGTAGGTGGGGAAACGGTCCGCAGCCGAAGAACAGGTTCGAGGTTCATAGGTCTGTTAGGGGGGTACGCCTTTGATTCGTATCGGGGATCTTTTTGACAGGATCGTCTCGATGGACAATCTCCGCGAAGCGGCTAAGAAAGCCTGTTCGACGAGAAAGAACAGAACGGAGGTCCAGGAATTCTTAGAGGATTCCGAGAACAATCTGAAGAAACTCAGGGACTCTTTGATCGACGGTACTTACAAGTCATCGGAATACAGGATGTTCAACATCCTTGAAAGAGGTAAACAGCGTTTCGTGGCCGATCTGCCGCTGAATCCAGACCGTATCCTGCATTGGGCCATCTGTCTGGTAGCAGAAGAGCCTTTGAACAACAAGCTCATCGATCAGTCCTATGGCTCCCGTCCGGGGATGGGATACCATGATGCTGTGAAGAAAGTCCATTCGTATATTCAGAAAGACGCGAAGATAAGATACGCGCTGATTGTTGATGTGAAGAAGTTCTTCGCATCCATCGACAAGGAGATTCTCAAGAAGAAGATGCTCCGTGTGTTCAAGGACAGGAGATTCCTAGACCTTATGTTCAAGCTGATTGACGAATACTCGTATCCGGGGATCCCCATAGGGAACAGGTATTCGCCGATGCTGGCGAACTTGTATCTGTCGGACATGGACCACAAGCTGAAGGAAAGGCATCATGTGCACTATCTTGTGAGCTTCATGGATGACAGATGCATCCTTGGTTATACCAAGAAATGGTTGAGAAGGATACTAGGGATCATAAAGGACGAATTATCGGCCATTGGTCTTGAACTCAAAGGGAATTATCAGATTTTCCCTATAGATTCCAGAGGGATTCCTTTCCTGGGATACAGGATATTCTCCGATCACATACTGCTTAAAAAGCCGACTAAGAAAAGGATGAAAGGATCCGTCAAAAGGATATCCAATAGACAATCGAAGGATCCGGATTACCGCTTGGATGATAGAGACCTTGGGGTCCTGAATTCTTATAGCGGTGTATTGAAACATTGCGATGGTAAACATCTGAGATCCGTTACAATCGTACCCGTCCTCATAGAGGACAGAAGAAGAGAGAAGAAGGGAGTGACACAATGAGAATGAGAAGAGATGAAAAGAAGAGAACAGTCCTCTTCGCGACCTTTGCGGTCGTGCTGATGATGGCCTCCTCTGTAGCGATCATACCGGTATCGGAATCGGATGCGACAGAGGCCATGCACACGGTTCCTGCAGGAAGCGATTACGGCTATGTCCTGAAGGTATCCTCCACAGGTATGACTGTAGCGGATGTTGAGGTGTGGACGGGTTCGGTATATGAGTCGAAGGTTTACTCCGGTGATAGGCCCGGCGTCAATTCATTCTGGACCTTCACAGACGGTTTGGGCCCATTCAATTGTTTCTATGCAGCGATAAACACCACCAGTAACACGACAGATGATGCCAAAGAGAGGAGGATATCCAATGATATCGGGAAGATCGCCTACGTGCTGGATCCATACGATCTCCAGAAGACCATAGGCGGTACGACCTACACATCGAGCATTTACAATATCATGCTGGTCATTCCTACGGTGTATTGGTATTCCATAACCGCAAGCAACGGAACGACGACATACAACTATACGTTCATGAGCAACAATCCTGACTTCTTCGATTCCTCCAAGAGCGGTCACGCATTCACGGACGGTGAATACATATCTTCTGTGACATCCTCGGAGATGGTGGCATACGCGCATATGTTCGCATCTTCCGGTGGCAAGGACTGGGACAACTCGGAAGGGAACACCACCACATACCCATATATCGCATTGGGATACTACGAGGCGTACAAGGATACATCGACATCCCTGCTCTCGCAGACCGGCAAGACCCCGACGAACAACACCACCATCGCGGCCTTCAGGACTGCCGCACAGGGGAACAACTCGAGCGTGGTTCAAGACCCCACATCTTCCTACAAGGTCGGGATATACGGTCTATGGAACTACTATGGATGGACGCTGTACAAGCTTATGTCCATAACGATAATGGATCAAATGGATTCTCAATACGCGATAGGAGCCGGTAAGTCCTCCGGATCAGCGCCCAATGCCACCGGAACGGCACTGAATGATTCCAAACAACAATGGCTGGTCACCACATCGACGTCAGCGACAACAGATTCGGTATCACTTCTTCTCGAGAATGCGTGGGGTTCGCTGTGGGAGAATGTCGATGATGTTGTGGTAAATACTAACAATGAAGTGTACACCAACAACTATCTGTCCCCGACCGCTCTCTCTACGTCTGCTCAGACAACGACGGGAAAGACCGTAATCGGCAAGACTGGAAGTTATTCGCAAACGAAGATCACAGGACTGTATACAGATCCGGAAGTCTGGGGCATGCCTTCTGCCAGTAGTGGTACGAGCGTCACACCCGCTTCGGACGGTTCGGGGGTGAATGACGATGCTTGGACTTCGGATGCACAGGTAGGTTGCCTCATCGTCGGTGGCTCCTACGCCGACAGCTCCAGGGGCGGGCTGTCCGCCTGGTACTCCTACGCTGTGAGCTCTTCGCCCGACCGTCGTGGTGCCCGCCTGGCCTATGTAATGACGGCCGATGCGGCCGTCCCCGAGTACACCGTAACGGTGAATTCCGCCGAAGGCGGGAGCGCTTCATCGAGCAGTTCCGAGTCCGTCGCTGGTCAAACGATCACGATAACCGCGACCCCGACCAGCACCAGCTACAGGCTCAGCTCCCTCACCGGCGTCTATGGTACATCGTCCGAATCATTGACATTCCTTACCAAGACCCTAACCACCAGCACCTTCTCCATGCCCTCCGGGGATGTGACGATAACCCCTGCATTCGAATCGGTATATTCCATCGCAGTGGCATCGGAAAATGCTAGCAAAGGTTCCGTATCCATCTCGGGAGCGTATACCTCGACGCCTATCTATGTGACCACATCGGCCACATACACTGTCGTGGGACGGGCCATGACGATATCGGATACGATCCTGGGGTCAACGGCATACACATGCATAGTCGCCATACCGGAATCAGGGTTCAGCTACGACGTCTTCAAGGACCAATTATCATACGAGATGTCCACCGGATCCCTGAGTTCTGTCACCAGCATTACGGCATATTTCATCGTGGGCGGAAGCCAGTATTCGGTGATATTCTACGAATCGGCCTCGCGGAGCACATCAGTGGCCGTGGACAAGGGTTACAGCGTCATGCTGCCTGATGTGATGCCAGTCTCTGGCATGGAATTCCAAGGATGGTATTCAGATGCCGAGACCACATCCTACGTAGGTCCCGCCAACTCGTACTACACACCCACGGGATCCACCTTAGCCATAACGCTGTACGCCAAATTCGAAGAATCGGCCGACGCTGGAATAGGTAGCTTCAGGATCGCAGCCCTGACAAACGGGAACTCAGGTGCCCTCGTGGTTCTGGAAGCTGCTAACTCCAGTGGTCTTCTGTCCGGGACCCTCGCCCTCCAGGGTGTGTACTATACCACGGCAGGTGACGGCATCCGTACGTACGGTTCCATCGGTACGCTGTCGCTTACCCAGTCGGTTACCGCAGGTACCGCCAAGGTCAGCTGGAATCCGAACATCTCCACAAAGTCGATCTACTGCGTGTACGCCACATACACGTACACCCTGAATGGAGAGAACACCGTGACCTGCGACAGGCTGAACGGACTTCCCGCGTTATGACGTTCACCAGCAATGAGACAAACGGCCTTCGGGCCATTTCCCAAACATATTGAACAGAAAGAAAGAGAGGTTAGAATATGAAGACAAAAGCAATAGTGGTCATGGCCGTACTGGCCATGGCCTTCGCGGGGCTGGCGTTCCTCATGCCGTCCGACCAGTCGGACGCTGCAACAGGAGATTATCAGCCCGTCGCATACATCAAAGACACGACCAAAGGAATGAGAGCCGTTCTCTACGAGGATAAGGTCCTGATGTTGGACCTCAACGATATGACGACCGTAGCTCAGTACAATCTCTATCAGGTCAAGTTGGCTCCAGCATCGAGTACCACACCCGCAATCGTCAACGAGGTTGCTGCCGTCAACGGCAAGATCTATCTGGACGTCTCCGGTACTGACATGGGCGGTACCGCTCTCGTCACCAATGGGGCCAACCTTACGATCACCTTGCTCGAGGTCACTGGTGTTACCCAGTTGGCACAGGCCACCATGGTGTGCTCCACTTCGGCACTTGCCCTGACCCTCAAGTCAGGACAGACAGGCGATTTCGCCACCGCCGTCAACCTCAGGGGGGCTACAACATCTATTGAGGGAGCTTCTATCGCTGCTCAGACCCTATCGGACAGAAACACCGCTCAGGATCTCAGATCCAGCATCGACGCAACCAATCTTGTTGATGACAACAAATACCTCTATACTCTTGCCGGATGGGCAGAGCCCAGCAGCAGCGATGTTATCCTCGACCCTGTCAACACATACACTATTGAGGAGATCATCTATGCTCTCGACGATGCCAGCGGATTTACACAGGCCGATGGAATAGTCTTGTGGGCAGTCTATGACATCGCCTCCTACGATGTGCTGATCCAAAGCCAAGGTGCAGCGTCTGCATCATATACTGCATCCAACGCATACCTTGCTCTTAATGGAACTCTGCAGGCAACGCAGGTTGCTTCCGCATCAGTTACCGACACTATATCTTGTGATTCCTTCGGAGTGCTCAGGATACAGCAGTTCTCTGACGATTCCAACAATGCATACACTTACACAATCGTAGCATATGCTACAGAAGCCAATGCAACAGCGAAGTCCAGCCCTCTGACCAATGGAACGGAATACACGCTGACCACCCTTGCCAACGGTATATACAAGATTTCCGGTCTGAGGCAGGACACCTGGCTCGTGGTGACCGCAGCTGTATCCACGACGATCGATTCCTCCGGATACGATTTCGCCCTCGACTATGTGAAGAACAATACCTATGGAAAGGCTTCGCTGTCCCTGGACCTGTTCGACTACAAGACCACCGCTTCATCGCAGATCAAGATCGACGGTACATACTATCTGATCAATGCTAATGACAGTGTTCGCACATACGGGTCCATATCGACATACAACACATTTGCCAAGGCGACCAACTACAACGCATATGTGGATGGTGCTCTCGACAACAACAAGCTCGATACATACAACACCAGCTACACCAAAGGTATCATGACTCTGACTGCGGCGAACCAGATGTTCGACCTGATGCTCGTCATGCCTGACAACTACTACATCTACGCCGCACAGGGTATTTGGGATTCCAACGGATTCTCCACGGCAGACGGTACAGTTATCGAGACCCCCTGGGGACTCATCGCCTGAGGTGATAGGGTGAGAGGAAAGATCATACCGCTCCTGCTCCTGGCAACGCTTCTGGCGGTGCCTTTGGCCGCGCCCGTCTCTGACGGGGCTGTCGGGGGCGAGGGACACGGGGATGGGATCGATGTGATCTATTCCTCGGAGGGCATCGAGGCCGGTATGGGCATCCTGTATGTCCATCTGACCAAGGTGCCCTCCAAAGACATCTCCGTATATCTGATGTCAGTCAGCGACCATCAGGATGTCGAGCATTTTCCGCCTTCGGAGAACTTCAACATAACCGTTTCCCCTCTGGTGTCCGAGACATATCTAGTCATGGTGACGCTGGCGGAGACAAAGGAAAAGATTGCGGAGTGCGAGCTGACCGTGGGGTCGTGCCTCACCGTGACCTTCTCCGCCGGGGACGGTACCGGATTCATGTCCCCTATGGGCGTGGAACCCGGCGGGACCCTGATCGTGCCCAGATGCACATATACGGCTCCAGCAGGGAAATACTTCATCGGATGGTCCGCGAGTTCGGATCCGGAGCATACTTTCAGCCCTGGCGACGAGCTTACCGTATGGGACAACATGACCGTCACGGCCCTATGGCAGGCGTCAGAGTACACGCTGAACTTCCTCCCTGGAGAGGGTTCCGGGACCATGCAATCGGTCAAGGCATTCTATGGGGACACAGTGAAGCTCCCGGATTGTACCTTCACCGCACCCGACGGCAAGGAGTTCTCCGGTTGGAAGCTGGGAGATGAATCATTCGGCTCCGGAGATGAGTACAAGGTCACGAGGGATGTTGCTTTCACGGCAGAATGGTCCGATCCGTTACCGATGACACTGATCGCAGTCATAATCGCAGTGCTGATCGTAGTCATCTTGGCGATCGTTCTGATCTTCAGGAGAAGGCACTGAGACACAGGACCGCTGTCTTCCTTGACGTGATATGATGATGAGATCAACCCTCTGTACCTTGCTGCTGGCCTATGTGCTTATCGTATGCTGCGCACCGTTAGGACAGGCCTCTGCATCACAAATGATAGGCATAGGATATGATTCGGAGAGCCCTTCCGGCGATTACACACTGACCCTGCAGTATTACGACGACGATATCATCTCGCTGCAGACGTCATATTCCGGAGAACCGGAACAATCCGAGATGCATCGCTCCGTGTTCATCCAATTGTACACGGACGAGGACTCATTGATCGGTCAATCTTCCGTCATCAGTCTCGACGAGTCGCTGTCATATCTGGACATCGCAGGCACGACACTCTCGGACGGGATATACCTGGTCAAGGTCTTGAACACCTCGATGGAACTCATCGTGCAATCCAAACTGGCCGTAGGTATCGTCTCCTTTACGGTGGATGAACCTTCGGAAGGCTCGATAAGTCCCGGAACGGGTATATTCTACATACCCTCAGGAAGTGTCCTCACGGCAGATGACGATATCCTTTACGTGACATTCGATGATACTGTTCTATATACATTCACAGCGGAGCCTCCCGAAGGAAAGGTCTTGGACGGATGGTACTCCGAAGGTTCGAAGATATCGTCGAAAACGATCATTGTCGATACCGAGGTCGAGGTCAGATGGTCGTCCTCTTCGGTGACGTACACCCTTGCGTACGATGCCAATGGTGGTACCGGCGAACCCGATACACAGACGTACACCGGGACGGAGAGCTCACATATGTTCACGATTTCTGGGAGCAAACCTGTGCGCTCGGGATATATTTTCAAAGGATGGTCCGATACAGCGACAGGTGCCGTGGCACACTTGCCCGGAGGCAGCATCACGCTGCAAGCATCATCGCCCTCAAAAACGATATATGCCGTCTGGGAAACGAACCCCGGGCCGGGACCCGAGCCGTCCTATTACACTTACACACTCAAATTCGATGCGAACGGGGGCGAAGGAGTTCCCGACACCATTACAAAGACATCCTCATCATCATCGTATACATTCACGATACCATCAGGGATCCCGACCCGTGCGGGATACGATTTCCAGGGATGGGGTGATACAGGATCTTTACCTGTATATCAACCCGGTTCAAAGATAACATTGACATCATCCTTCCCCTCCAAGACCTTGTTCGCGGTGTGGAAGGAAACTGCGATACCTGATGTGAAGGATTTCAGCATGGATGTAGACGTGATCTCCATACCTGAAGGGTCCTCGGTGACGATACCGTATACGGTGGATCCGCCGGAGGCCGCACCAGGTATAGTCTGGACGTCCTCGGACGAGACAGTTGCCATCGTCGAGGACGGCATCGTCACCGCCGTGGGGACGGGGAATGCGGTGATCACCGCATACGACAGTCACGGTAACAAGCTTGGTTCCGTCTCTATACATGTCGCGTCGTCATCCGAGAAAGAGGTGATTGAGACGATATACACCTCGGACGGAGGCTCGGTAATCCTCGTTTATGATTTGGACGATGCGGGAGAGATGATCCCGTCCAACCCCGTGACCATCGTTCCAGGAACTTCACACATGGTGACCGAGGACCAATTGGATGTGGTCCTGCCGTTCATCGATGCGTTGCTGCAGACTGGAAGGGATCCGCATGTCGTCATCCCTACAGACTCGCCTGTGTCGGTACCGTCCGAACTGCTTGCCGCTATCGTTGACGGCAACGGATCGCTGACCATCATAGAAGGGGATGTCACGCTGTACTTCCCTTGGGAGGTATTGGATGCCATCGGATGCGATGACGATCTAGAGTTCGTAATCCTACCGGTAGAGGTGAAGGAATCCGAGAGTACGGACATCGATGTAAGCGGTCTCGACAACGTCAAAGTTTATGACATATACATTCTGAAGAACGGTGTCAAGGTCGCGATGACCTTCCCCACGGCGGTCACCGTCACGATAGACTATCAGATGAAGGAAGGCTGGACCCCAGACAGGCTGTCTGTATGGTATCTCGATGTAGAGCCCAGGGTATCGGTGCAGTTCGAATACGTCGAAGGAGAAGGCGTTGTTTTCGGTGTGATGCACTTCAGTCATTACGCCGTGAGCTACGATGAGGGAAAGACTCCTGCAGACGATTGCTGTGTCTGGTGCTGGATCCTGATTATCGCGGTCATAGTTCTGATTCTGTTCCTGATTTGGTTCTTCCTATGGAAGAGATTCAAGCTGACGTTGACCAACGAGGGCGGCAGGATCGTTTCCGTCCCGGAGGGCTGGAAGCGCGAATCCGATTCGTCGATATCGATCAGGATGCGTAGGAAGCAGGAGATCGTGATTCCTGAGATCGAGGCGGAATCTCCCGAAGGTTCCCATGGGATGAGGATCATCGGATGGAATCCAAGTCCTCCTGAGAAGATAACACACTCTATGGAACTGCGTGCGGTTTGGTCCGACGGACCGGTGGAAATGATAGGCCCGCAGTCAGACCAGGAGTGATCAGCATGACCGATGACAGCAAAATCTATGGGAACAACAAGAAAGACGACCTTCCTCGGGAGATTACATTCGAATCCTTGGAATCGATATCCGCCAGATTGCCTGTCAGAAGAGCAATGCACTCAAACATCTATGACCAGGCCGATACCCATCGCAGCTATGTACGCGATGGTATCGGCGACGGTCCGTCACCGGAACTCATAGAGCAATCCCTGCACAGAATGGCCGAGCGCGGAACCGTGCCATCCATCGATCAGGATGGGAGCATCTGCGAGAGAACGGTCTATGTTGCTTCTGTAGATCAGGAGTCCCTCGAATTGATAGGATTATTTACGGGGACAGTTGCGATTCCAGAGGGCGACCTCATAGCCGTCTATGCTGATGACGGACTGGATGTGATTCCCGGATCGCATGATGTATTCGAACTGATCAATGATCTGGAGGGCTTGTTCATCAAGATAATCGCGTTATCTTTACAGGATGCAGGATACTTCGATCCCGATGAAGAATCCATCATATTCCTTGAGAAGAGATGCAACAATGATGCAGAGGATAAGCCTTCAAAACTCAGTATAGAAGTGCAAGAACTCCTAAAGAAGGGTAGCCGGAACGATGATACGAGTTTGAAGATGCGGACGGAATCCAATAGCAGCATAAGTTGAACATTGTATCCCAGGATGTCGATTAAGCGTATCATGAATGACAACGAGAAAAACGGTTCATAAAAATCAGTAACAGATATCCAAACGACTTATCCAATCTCCCGAATAAGGAGCCCGTTGATCCTGACCGGCAGAGGTACGAAGGTCATGTCTAACAGAAAGATAAAGAAGGACAGACAGAAGAAAAGCGTACTGAGCAGATTAATCAGATTCATATCTGACATTATTAAGGATTGGAAGAACGATAGTTACAAGCAAATAAGAGATTCTTTCAGTTTCGATCTGGTATTGACAGCGATTGCAATAATCAACGATGATCTGAAAATAAGAGTAACGGTCCTTGTCATAGCTATTCTGATCACGTTCTTGATACCCCGTTTAACCGGCCCCATATACAGCTGGTGGTACAGCAAGAGGCCTGAAGGGATAATCATCGAAAGCAAATCCCAGGAACTTACTCTTACGGAGAAAGGCAGATCGGAAGTGTACGGCCATATACATAACGAATACAGGATCAAAGGCAACCCAAAGAAGAACACGGAATTCCCTTCCACGTGATAGTAGAAGATTTCAACGATACCGGACTTGCGGCCATGAGAATTAAGCTCGACGACAAGGAAATCCCCCTTACGAATATCAAGGTGAGTCGTGAGAGAATAACCCGCAAGGGAAGGAGGATGTACGATTACACATACCGTGTCCCGATCGAATTCACCGGAGCCGAAGAACCTATCCTTACTGTCGAATATGAAACGTATGAATTCAAAGACATCATGGAGAAAGAGAGCCTCACCATGAACATCAGAGATCAGACCAGGATGATGAGCATGACGGTTCGCCTGGATGAGGAATTATGTAAGAGGTATGTCCTCAAAAAAGAAAAATGAAGCCGGCAACCCTTATCTGATCACGAATGTCAACGGTGCGACCGACGATCATCTGATGAGAACGATAAGACAGAAACCTAAGATAAGCAACAACTGCTAGATCGAATGGAGTATCAACGCACCTAGCGTTAACAGAAGATACACTATCTATTTCAATCTCCAGAGGAAAGGTTCCAATAAGAAACGCAACAGAGGATGAACATATCCATATTGGCTGAACAACCGATATCCGACAGGGATACCGACCAATAGAAATCTCATCGACAGCGTCCTTTGCCACTGAAGATCCTGAGGAGGTCGGATTCCTGCTCGGATATCCTTCCGGTCTCGATGACGAACTCGCCTTGCCATTCGCTGAACGGTCTGAGTCCGCGGGATTCCAGTTGGAAGATCACTGCGAGACGGTGTGAGATCTCCGCCGCTTCATCGGTATCAGAAGCCAATGCCCTTATCAGGGCCTCGACCGCCTCGATCTTCTGATCCTTCGATAAGGAAGTGTCCGATGACATCGTCGGTCCACCTCGCAGTAGTCGATGATGCTGCCGTCGAGACGTTCGAGAAATCCGGTTATGCATAGGCTCTCCGAAATGCGCCTCAGCTTCCTTATGGAACGATCGTCGATGATGAAGGATCCGAGTTTAGAAGCGGTCTTGAAGAAGCCGATGAGCTCCATTGCCTCGGATTCTTCCCTGAAGGGGCCGAAAAGGATCGGATCGTGGGCAAGACCGTCGGTCTGATCCGAGATGTGACTTTGGAGATTCGAACGGGCATCGGCTATGAAGGCCGAATCGCTGAACAGCCTGAAAACGGGGGTCTGACAGTATGCGCCGTTCTCATCCCTTGCGCAATCGATGGTGAAGTACCATGCCTTCGGAGAATGGCGTTCGGCCAGCATGGCGGCCCTTTCGCAGTTGAGCTCTTCGACTTTGGGATCGACGGTCTCCTCGGAGAGGGGACCGACGAGTCTGTCGTCCTCCATAAACCTGAGATCGTTCTGGACATCCTTGACGGCCAGTTTCAGATCGGAAAGGGACGACAGTCCGAGTTCCGAGAAGGAAGGATCCTCGAGCATGCGGGAGATGTAATCCATGACGTACCTCTTCCTGTGATGCTCGCCAACGATATCCCTCTCTATGCTTTCAGGATCGAAATACAGGACGAAACTGCCGAGCTTATCCGAGTAATATGCGCAGTCCCTGGGAAGCAATGCGCGGGTCATTATGAAACCCCCTTCTATGAGAAAGCGCCAGGCATCGAGGCGGTCCATGGTCTCCGCCATATCCGCCGGATTAAGATAGTCGGTCTTGTCCGATATGGGGTCGCCGTTCTCGTTGAGGTCGCCTGCCTGGAGCCATCTGCTGTTCCTGTAGAAATTCCTGGGATCGGCCACCAGTATGGCGAGATGGCGGATGTGCTCGTCATCCGGCCCTGACGGGCCGAAGGTCACCATGACTTCATCCCCCTTGTCCAGGCCGAGCTGCCTGAGCTCTCTGGTGGCGTTGATGGTGAGCGAATCGCCCGAAGATTTGACGGTCTTCCTGACGGTCACATTCTTCATGGATTATGCATCCGACTTATATTATATAAATATTATATTTTATAAAAAAATATTATTTTAATAATATATAGAGGCGGTAGAAAGGATGAAACGACGGTGAATACTCCTACCGGTCCCACAGCCCTTCATTCCGTACCGTCACGGCGCATATCGTGTCTTCCATTCCGCTCCTTGTTCTTTCTGCATCGCTGCATGCGAAGCCGCGTAAGGCCGTTCCTCAAGTCCTCCATTACCGGGCCGTGAGACCCGGAAAAGGAGTTGTAAGAAATGACAACCGATACGGAACTGAACGAGATATTCGAAAGAGTATCCAAACACTTTAACTACAGAACAGCGACAGCAGCCTTCGAACCCTACAGGGATCTGAAGATCCGCTGGGCCAGGACATTCGAACACGCTGACTTCCATGTCAGCGACTACCTGAGACGGGCACCCACGGAGGTCGTCGAGGACATCGCCGAGACCATATTCAGCAAGATCATGGGAGAGGACCGCGGATATACCGATGGGACCATCGGATGGCTCACGTCATCCGATTTCTACGAGAAGGCGCAGCCCGAATACCTGAAAAGGGACAAGAGGATCAGACGCGAGGAAGGCGAGGCCAAGGATCTCTGGGAATCCGTCAGGAGGCTGCAGGGAATGGGCTTGGTGGATAAAGTGCCAGAAGGCCTGAGGATCCTCTGGTCATGCCCTGGAGAGGATCGTGAGGCCGCGAGATCATCCCTGCTGATGAGGGTCATCGTCATCAATGAGATTCTGGATTCGGAAGAGGTGCCCGATGCTGCCCTTGACCTCTGTCTGCTGAAACAACTGATCCACGTGACCTCCGATTTCGGGAAGGTACCGATGATTGACACAGAGGAAATGGACAGGAGGATCCTTGCATTCCCGAACAGCGAGGAGATCCTGGAGTGGTTCAAGGACCACGGCATCGAATTCTGAAACCAAGGGCCGGAAGGCCCTTTACCATCAGCGAAGCCTCGAAGCAAATGGAAACGATGGTGTCCGGGAACAGGATCAATCCTTACATGAAATCAATCCTTGATGCATTAAAATGATGACATCAAAGAGACTTCTGATGTGTACTCTAAGGAACATAATCAGAAAAATAAAAAGAAATAGATACAAAATGTATCAAAAATAATTTTATATTTAAAAGAAAATAGAGGATTAGAGAAAATGTTCAGAAATATAAGATTGAAGAACTTCCTTTCGTTCAAAGATATCGATGTCTCGTTCGGACATCCGAACGGCCACCCTTTGAATTACGCATTGTTCTACGGAGAGAACGGAGCAGGAAAGACAAACCTGATCCAATCCGTATCATTCCTTAGGGAAAGCATCTTCACATTAAAGGCAAACGATATCTTACATAACAATCCCGATGAAAGAATAAGACCGATAGACATACCGGACCTATCGGGGTTATGTAAGATGGCCAGGACCAAAGGGAGCGAGGACAATATGCTGACCTGTTACACGATGATGATATCGGGCAGCAAGGCAGTATACGAGATGGAATTCTCCAAGGACAGACTCGTGCGCGAGAAACTATCGCTCAAACTCGATAAGAAATCCGGGACCCTGTTCGAGATGACCCAGGGAGAGAACGGTATCCGCAGATACATGTGGGACGGGTTCGTAACCGATGAGAATCTGAAGAAAGATATCAACAGCAATATGGATCGCTACTGGGGTATGAACAGCCTTCTGGCAATCATCAATCTCATACGCACTCACAACAACCGTGATTTCATGAGAAAAAACCTGCACAAGGTGGAGGAAGTCATAGATTACATCGAGTCGATCCGTATACATGTCCAACCGATATACGGGCAACTCACCGTGAACCGCTATTCATTCCTGACGAGCACGGAATACGGTGTCATGAGAGAGGACGAAGAAAAGGCACTGAACGCATACGAGAAGGCCCTCAAGAGATTCTTCCGTCGCATATATCACAATGTTGATGATGTCTTCTACGATAAGAGACCAGTCGATAAAGGTATCAGATACGAACTGATGTTCAGACGCAAACTGGATGGGGAACAGATAGACATCCCGTCAATCCGGGAGTCCAACGGTACCCGCAAACTGGTCAATCTGTTCCAGACGCTCGTCGCAAGTGCCTCGGGCCAAGTTGCGTTCATCGATGAGATGGACAGCGGAATACACGATAAGATGGTGTACGATCTGCTCCTTCAGCTGCTGCCGGAGATAAACGGGCAACTGGTCATAACGACGCACAACACAGGACTGCTGAAGAAGGTCTCGCCCAAGAATGTATACATCATAGATGTGGATTCGCTGGGATATAAGCACATAGAGAACTTCAGCGACAAGATCAAGACATCTTCCAACAACAACAATCAGATCCGCTATCTTAACAATGCCGTCGGAGGGGTCCCGTACATCGGAGAGGTGGATTTCAGATCGATAGCCGAGGAACTCATAGATGAGCTGGAGGACGCATGAGCGAACCCCGCATACTGACGATAGACCATGGCCGTTGCGAGGACATATTGGTAGGATGGGTGAGGGTAAGGCTGAATATGGGTATCGAATCCTATTCCAAAAACAAAGGGCGCGAAGCGATCCGTATAGAGAATCTGCCCTCTCTGTTCAGGAGCAGATGGCTGAGCAGCGAACCTGAACTGCATCGCAAATACCCGGATCTTGAATATTCGGCGAAAGAGAGACTGAGGATGCCGAAACTGAAGATATTCACGATCATGGATACCGAAAGGGACCTGGCCCACTCGGACAGATCATATATGACCGGGAACATGTTCGCCAAAAGCTGTTTCAACGACCGGGTGGTACCGATATACAACATACCCGACCTCGATACAGTCTTTCATGAAGCCGGAATAGGTAAGGTGACGTCCGATAAACCATCGTCGTACTCCGACATACTGGACGGATACGATGTGATCGAGATCTACGAGATGGTGAAAGGAAGAGAGGATACCAACCTGTCCGAGTTCCTGAAATATTGTCTTAAGACGAGGCCGGAATACCAAGGAAGGGAATTCTGACCGATGGGGGACGCTAGGAATAAACCAATCAGATAAGACATCTGTGAGTGATCAATCACCATCTTCAGAATCCCTGCAACGATAATATTCATCAGGAAAAGACGAGAACTTGACATCACCCGCAAAAGTTGATGAGATCATGAAATCCGTTACACGGTCGGATCTGATAAGATTGATATTCGAAGGAGGATCGAACGGTAGGAAAAGATAATCGTCGCCTGGACGGAAGTCAAAAGCGGTATCGATGAGACGCCCGTTATGATTGGTTTTGATACTCTTGGGAATTACAGACTCAAGATCCGGACGATCATGGAGGTCAGTGGGAACGAAGACTATGACACGGACCTCCGCCTCATCTTCAAAGAAACTATCCTTAATGAACAGACGATGGATGGCCAGGGTCTGTCTCATATAGAGTACCACCCTGTCGATATCCGGTTGGTGCTCATGAGCACATCTGAGTGCGGAGCGGATGCAATCCTTTACGTGGTCCGTACCGTAGATGACCCTGACAAGATGAACATCGAGATGATCCCCGATGATTTCGTTGCGCTTGCCGATATCCGGAAAGCTCTGAAGATCCTCCATCTTGATAGTGATATCACTGGAATATCTGTCTCTGAGGATGTCGCTGGATTCTTTGAGGGTGAAACAGGAAACATAAGGTATGGCATCTTCCGAACCATGGAAATAATTGAAACTTGCCCTGAAAGATTCATCTGATGAGACCGTCTTCAAAGCTTCATAAAGGTCGTCACCCAATTCGGATCTCAACTCTTCACACACATCTGCGAACAGAGAATAGACATAATTGCCCTCGGTCTCATCGTTGCGCATCCTGTCGTACCTTGTGAATCTGAACATGCGGCCCTCGATGATAGGACTTAAAGCGCTGAGTGTAGTGTGATGGAATGCGATCCGATCTTGGCTTTTCCTCCTAACAAAGGAACTAGAAATGGATTCGAAAGAAGGTATTATATTCAAATCTAGATAAAAAGACGAATCAATCAACCAATCTTCAGGAGCCTATTTACCCATATCTTGATGGATGGTCGCTGATAATATAAAAGATAATTTGGTAATTACTTAAGACAGGATACGGTTCTATCTAGATCGAGAACAAATGGATACGATCATGTCTACACAAGGATATGGAAATAAAAGCGGGCAGCGAGGTGAGAACTGCCCGCCCGGAGGTGATGAGTAAAATGTGTATGTGGGGATAGAACACATCAGACCCTGATTATCACCTCGGTCTTGAGAGGCCGGGATTGAGGTGTGATGGGATCTGCTTGCTCGTAATCCCTGAGCCTCTGCTCTATGTCTTCACAGCCCTCGATGGGGCCCGAGAGCTGCTTGCTGACCTTCCTTATGATTATCTCCCCGTCCTCTACAACCCAGAAGAGACGGTCCTTGCCGGGGACGAGTCCGAGTGCGTCGGAGATCTCGTTGGGGACGTGGACCCTCCTGGATTTGTCGTAGAGTACGGATTTAGCTATCCTCACAGGACATCGCCTTCTTGAGAACATCCTTCGCCTTCTGATAATTGTCACGTGCGGGCTCGATGCGTATCGTCCTGTGATTGGAGCGTTTCGCATCCTTCTCCGCCCTGAGCTTGGATCTCCGTTCACGATCGACCACATATCTGTCGAAGGCCAACTTCCTGAGTTCCTCGGGGGACATGCCTTTGACGGATTCGGAATCGCTATTGAGGATCCCGGATTCGAACATGCGGATGTTGGACTCTATATCCTCCGCTTCGGGATCGTAACCATAGTAGCTCCTGGTGACCTTACGGAGGATGATCTTCCCATCCTCCACGGCCCAATAGACGCGATCGAAACCCTTGTCGATCTGCATGAGCTCGAGGATCTTCGGGGGAACGGAGACCCTGCCCGCATGATCGACCTTCTTTATCTGACTGATCTGTACCATCTTATCCGTCCTTTCATGATTTTTCTCTGATTCTCGTATGATGAGCTTCTGTCCTTTGAGCAGCAGGTAATGACACTCGGGAGTGGAGTGCCTTGAACCGTGCGAAGAACCCTGCTTCCGCGCCTGCGTTCCTGTGCTTCGCCCAATCGTTGAAGTCGGGATTGTCGGTGCATTCGCAGAAGGGGATGAACTTCTCCGGATGGGATAGGACGTAGTCGATGACCGCCCTCCTGTTGCGGTATGATGTCCTGGGATTGTCCAGCACCTTCCTGACGTAGTTCTGGTTGCACGATATCGTGTTGAATCTGTTCATGCGCGTGTTCAGGTATCCCTCGGTCATGACAATCTTTGAATACTTGGGTGAACGCGCGAACACGACCATGGATTCGGATCTGTCCGTCATCGGGACTCACCTTGATGTCGATCACCACCCTGTTGGGGCAGTCGTCCTTGCACCCTGTGCAGCAATCCTTCTCCAGGAGTTCCGGTCCGATGTGGCGGCAGACCTGCCTGTCGAAGTCCGGTCTGCAGGAATAGCCGCTGAGGGCCTTGAGAATCTCGATGGAGTCCTCGTCGGGGACGGACTCGGGATCGATGTCGTCACGACCGGTCTTCTCGAGGATGTCGTGACAACGCTCCAGTTTCTCCATGAGCTCCTCCGGATGGAGAGTCTCCATGTGGGAGTATATCGCATCGTACGGATCGTCGATGATCTCGATCTCATCCTGGAAGATGGGGTGGTCGGTTATCGGGAGGAGATCGTGCTCGTAATCGTGATGGCCGCCGTCCTCATATGTCTCCAGGTTCTCCAGCATGCATTGGACGGTCGTGTCGGGATAGTCCCCGAAGAGACCGTATGCGCTGTCGCGGATGAGATTGGTGAATTGCTCCACGCAGTCCTCCAGGGAGCCGTCGTCGTTGTGTTCGTAATAGTTGAGAAGGAAGGCGTGGGCGAGGGAATCCGCTGTGATTACATCCCCATCGCCGAAGCGGTCGTTGAGTTCATAGGTGAGTGCGGCCGCCTGGCCTACGCGCCAGGCGTATTCGGCGCGGAGATGATGCTCCGCACCCTGGACCGCACGACGGAAGTCTTTCTGATTATCGTTGTTAGTCATTGTGTTTCCTCTTTTCAGGGATGATCCCTGTGAATGGTTGGTCTATCCGGCCGTACCATGTGGCGTTCCGTCGGCCGGATGTTCATACGGTCATCGCGGATACCGATCTCTCTCGGGTGATCCCCCGTATGCATTTTCTTCGGATCTCTTCGATTTCGGATGGGAAAAGGTTTGGTGCCAAGTGATATATGGGCAAAGTAGAATTGCAAAAAGAGTATATGTATTTTTACAAAACTAAAAAACTCAATTAATGATTAAATGAAACAGTCCAGATAGTAAACTTATCATTATGGCTGATTGTAAGAAATGCAAAATAGATGTATAATATTGAAAAAAAATAATCAGAACGAAGAATAGATTTCCGGGATTCATAAAGATCAAGATCGCTTGAAATAGGACAGTAGCGAAGGAAGATCATCATCGTCTTCGCCGAAGCTTTTCGATTCAATTGGACTCCAGAACCTCGGGTCCGGAGTGTAATAAGGATTCCACCAAAAAGGGAACATGGTGTCGAAGGAGTTCAGACCAAATTCAGAGAGTTTGGAATCGAAGAAGCTGCCTTTGACGGGCCAGATCTCGCCGTCCTCCAGCATCATGCAGACTATCTCATCAAGACGGGGAATACCAGTATCGGATCCAGAGACGGGCTCGCCCTTGAACATGCCCTGCTGGGCGTTCATGTCGTGGACATCCCTGAGCTGTTCGGGAGATAGGTTGCATACCTTGTCCTTGTATCTGAGCTGGACGAAACCGTTGTCTAGGTCGGTGCAGTAGGGTTCTATCATGAGACCTATGTGATAATACTGGACGGTGTCGCTGAAGGTCTCCCGGCAAACATAATCGTACCATTTCCGAAAATATCTGTCGATCCTCTCGGCCAGATCGGGATCCTTGCATACTATGTGGAGGAACCCATCAGTATCGAAATAGACCGAGACCTCGTCCTGTCTGCGGAAAACTGAGAAATCCGTGTTGTATTTCTCGAGGTCGTTGACGAAACTCTTCTTCCAGAACTCGACATAATATCTCTTGGGATCGTACCTGTTGGGCCAGGGTTTCAGGCCTCTGTGAATGATCGTGTCGAGATCTGCCCTCATGGGTAGTGAATTGTCGATGAGAGGTATAGCGGTTACGATGAGACGGAATGTGGAAGATAGTGTTCACTGAGAGTACGTCTCGAAGTCATCCTCCTTCTGTCTCCTGAGGAAGAACTCGTCGGGTTCCTCGAAGGGATCCTTCATTACCAGGTCCTTGTTCTGGGGCATGAATTCCAGAGTTGAGACTGCGAACGGTATCATGGACGCAAAGTCCGACAGGGAGAGGTCGGCATCCTTGAGCTTCGCTTTGTACTTCAGATACGTGGAGTTGACCAATGAGAGCTGATGCGCGAAGCAGTAGACGTAGTTGTCCTGGATGTATCTCACGTAACTGCCGATGGAGTCGTTCGGACCGTCGTAGACCCTGAGGATCTCGCCGCATTCCTTGCAGACTCTGATCTTGTACTGTCTGTCGAAGCCGACCAATCTGAACTTGTTGCGTGCTACACCGCCCCAGTACCTGATCTTCATGGTACCGGTGAGGCGCTGAATGGTCCATTCCTCCCAGTCGATCTGGGAGAGGTCCCCTGCCATGCGTCCCTTTCCTTCGCTCAGAAGCTCGTAATCCTGCTCCGAGTACTTCGCCTTCTTGGATTTAATCCCGGGAATCAGATAATCGATGATGTCCAGGTCCCAATCGATATCGTCCGGATCCTTCTCGTAGAGTCCGAGGCCCATGTGGGTGAAGAGATAGGCCGCGGTGTGTCTGATGGAACGTATCTTCTGTTTGGGATGGACCTTCTTGATAATCCAATCCGGGTTGTCTTTCAGGAACTGCTTGGTGTTTATACGACCGAACAGCAGCGAATGGAAGTGCGGCGATGCCACCCATCCCTTCTGCTGCTGTCTCCAGGGATGGAATATGGTGACCCCTGCGTGGGCACCGTACTTCTGGAGCGAGTCGCACACGTAACTGTACAGCTCGTTGAATTCATCATAGGATTGCATCAGGGATTTCGCCATCTCCTGCGGTGGGGAGACGACCCAATGCCCTACGTCGGAGCACGGGAGGTCCTGCTTTTGCAGGAGGGTCTTGTACTTCATCAGTTGTTTTTCCACCTCGACACCGTGGTCGAGAGCGGTGTCGTTCATGCAATCAGGACAGCCGAGATCCCAGCAGTGGTTGCGCTTACCCTTGCAGAAATGCTCCGGATGATCGGGGCACATGCTGTAGACCATGCCTCCTGAGCTACCGCGGATGAAACCGCATCTGCAACGCTTCGGACGTTCGATATCGTGGGCGGGCATCTGCCATTCGATGAACCTGTGGTATTCGGGTCTGTAAAAGACGGGGTCTCCTGACCTGTCCATGAAACAGGTCGTTCCCTCCTGAATTTGATCGTAGATGTCGGAAATCGAGTCCCCTGTTGCGCTTGCAAGTCTAAGGTACTCTATGGCAGGATACAAAGCGGACTCCACTGGTAAGTGTTTGACATAATCGACGACAGGATGGGCCTTGAGGGCGGCCTGTTCAGCCATGCCCATGATCATCTCCTTCTCCATCTGGCGCTGGAGTTGTATGAGCATGTGCTCATCGTGTACTGCATCGAACTGCTCCAGTGTGGACATAGTAATGATCTATGAGGCGTTGGATGAGAGGGTGCCTCGGACCCTCATGTGTTTGAACGTGAATCCGTACCGTCAGGGGCGGGAAGCGGCGACGTTGTCGCCGTTGGAAGGCGGCCGGCGGTCGCCCGGGCTGTCGCCCTTGTCGGCGCCCGCTCGGCCTGTATTGTCGCCCGCACCCTTCGCTCGCTAAGGCTCGCTCCGGGTGCGCGACGTCCGCTCACGCGTCCGTCGGGCGACATGATGTGGACAGGGTGGGGGTCCGTCAGTGGAACGGACGGGCGGCGTTGCCGCCCTGAGGGGACCCTGCCCTGCGGGCATCGGAGGCCCGCCCCCGACCGCTGTCGCGCGTCAGGTCCTCTATCACCACGGCCTCGTTCCCCAACCAGGCACCGTAGTGCGATATCCTGTCCAGGTGGTCGGACCTGGCCAGAGCTCTCGACATCATGGTGTCGATGATCCTTTCTTCAAGCAGACGGACCAGGGGATGGTCCGCCATGCCATAGGCCTCGTAGAACTTGGCCAGTCTGAAGAAGTCCGGGGACATCCTCGGATCGGCCAGGGCGATCTCCGGGGGCAGAGGGATCTGCGACGATACCCTCATGCTCAGGAGTCTGTCCGTTTCCGGATCAGACGTGACACGGATGCTCATATGACCACATCCCTGAGCATGTGGCTGTTGCGATAGGTCCACCAGCCAACCTTGGGGATGGCGATGCACTCGTTGAACCTGGGGAAGAAGCACCAGGCCCTGCGGTCCGTCTCCGGATTGTGGGCGTTGGCGATGTCGATCCAACGGTTGGCCACAGCCTGTTCCAGTCTGTATTCTGGACGCTCGAACTGGAGGTCCTCCTGATGCATGTACTTGTGAAGAAGCACGGCATCCTGCGACCTGACGAATGCGATGTCAGTATCGGCCATGTTCTGAGTCGTGATGCAGACCACGTTACTCTTATGGCTGATGATGGACAGCCATCCCTGGATGTTCGTGTTCTTGGAGGAACCCCTGGACTGGAAGATCCTGTTCACATCCTCGATGACCGCTACCGCTCCCACAGGGATGTCGCAGGTCCTCTTGACCTTGTAATATCCGGGGAACATGCTGACATCGTAATCCAACGGGTCCAGCATGTACACCGGGCGCTTGGGCCAGCAGTAGGCTATCAGCGAATGGACGCTGCAGCTCTTTCCCTGCTTACCGGAGCCGACGGCTATGATCAGGCCGTGCTCCATACCCTTGATGTAATCGATGGTCTCGCTCATGCTCGCCACCATTATCGTCGGGGTACGGATCGGAGTACGACGTGTCGGGCCTGAAGTCCCTGCTGGTGAGTCCGAGGGCATCGGCCAGGAGGTCGAACTGCTCGCGCATCGTTTTCCTGGTATAGCCGAGGGCTATGGCGTAGGGGTATCCCTTGATCTGGAGGTTCTCCTTCAGGAGCTCGACGGTCATCCCGGAGAAGTTCTCGAAGAACTCCTCCCTTGTCATGACCGTTAGTGCGTCGAGGTCGTGAATCCAGCTGTACTGGATGTCGCCTGATTCGGTGTCGATCCTCTCGGCCACATACACGGGCATGCCCAAGGGGCTGTGGTACAGCACATTATTGCCGGCCTGGTCGAAGAACCTGAACATGGGGTCGGGGATGAATACCGCCCTGAACACATGTGTCTCGGGGTCCAGACAGATCACGACCTTCCCGGAGGGACGGTATAACATACGCACAGCCCATCTCCCGAGGATCCAGCCCGCCACGGGTGCTATCATGACGGGCCAGTACTCCTCCAGGAAACCGATGATGGCCTCCGGGCCGAAGATGTGGTAGCAAGCTACGACCAGAATGGCCAGAAGCAGTATCGAGATCGCTATCCAGACGAGCATCCTCCTGCGCTGACGGGCGTAGAACTCCTGGAGCTCCAGCTCCTGCTGCAGCCTCTGCTGTTCGAGGATGGGGTTCTGCGAAGGATCCATCTCGGGGATCTGCTGATCCGGATCATCCAGTGGATCAGAAGACATCCTTCACCTCTGTATCCATGAGCATCTTGTACCTCACGAAGGCCTTCCTGAAGAACAGGAAAGCGACGATGAGCATCAGTATTGGTACGAGAACCTGCATGATCTCACTCCCGCGTAGAAGATGATACCTCCGGCGAAGCTCAGTATCCCACCGACGGTCAGGAAGGCCAGGGTCTCCGGGATTCCGAGGGATTCAGAGATGAACGGGGACAGCCACGAGGAGGCTGCGAAGAGGACGATGCCGACAACCATTCTCACGATATCCATGTCAGTTCCCTCCCCAGAGCTTACCGTACGGTTTTCCCAGATTCAAGTTAGATTCCCTGCACTTTTCGCATTCGGAAACGTCGGAGTAGAATGCGATGTAGATCACCAGGCATTCCAGTGCGCATACGAAGAACAGGATGAAGCCGGATAGCATCCAGAACACCGTGGGATCCGTCGGGATGTTGTCCACTATCGCCTTCGCTACTGTGTTCCCGGTGGCGTCGCTCAGGAGACTTCCAAGAGAGTCCCCAGAAGCCAAGGTCACGACCAGATCCAGGATGAAGGATGCGTTCAGTAGTCCTGCCAGAAGCGGCACCCAGAAGATCATCTTCTTTCCCATCTGCGTGCCTCCTCGTTGTAATGCAGTCTTCCTACATTCTGGATGATCGGGGTCTCGAAATAGTCCTGGTCGAGATTGAATCTTCCCCTGACGTAGTTGATGACGAACTTCGTTATCAGGATCATTAGGACCACGAATCCGAAGATGATCAGGATCTGGGCGGCATCCTGTCCTATCCCTAAGGTGGAAGCAACCACGTTTGAAGCTCCGCCGTTGAGGAACAGATAGGTGAACCCTCCGGCTATCGCTACCTTGAAGGCGTTGCCCCAGGTCAGTACGGTCCTGGTACCGGCCTGGATAGCCTCGGATGCCACCTTGGTGGTGGAAGCTGCTGTTCCTCCTTTGAAGAGGTTGGACAGGAACTTCGTAAGACTGCTCCAGGCAGGCATGTTCAGAACCTCCTCGAACGGATGGCCATCGCCAGCACTATGAGTCCAAGGACCAGCATGATCAGAACGGCCACTCCGAAAGGTTCGGTGACGAAATCCTTCAGGAATGTACCGAAATCCTTCTGTTCGGGCTCGTCAGCAGAATTCTGGATCCAGATTGCCTTCGCCGTGACGTCACCGGAAAGGGTGACAGAGGAACCGGGCTGGTAGGTGAGCATACCGATGGCCCAGCCTCCGAACCTGTGGCCTTCTTTCACCCCGTTGTAACTTGGCAGAGTAACGGAAGTTCCGGATTTGACTGTCTGAGCTGACACCGATATCGAACCACCGTCGACATTGAACGTTATCGTGACGTTCTGATTGACGGGTGTGGGGGCATCAGAGATCCACAAGGCCTTGAAGGTCATGTCGCTTGATACGATGACGGTGTTCCCGGGCTGGTAGGTCAGATTGCTGTAGGTCCAGCCGCCGAAGGTGAATCCCTGCTTAGAGCCGTCATAGGACGGTAATGTGAGGAAAGAACCGTTGTTGACGGTCCTTGCAGCTACTGCTGACGAACCACCATCGACATCGAATGTGATGTGGTGGGTGATGACGGGCTGAACGTTCTCTGTCCATGAAGCTACGAGAGTGATGTTCGATGTGACCGGTGTAGCGAAGTCGTAGGCCTGACCGTTGAGCTTCCATTCGCTGAAGACGAATCCCGATCTTGTGGGTTTGACGGGGACCGTGGCGGTGGAACCGGACTGGACCGTCTGGGAGGGGACGGAGGATCCCCCGTTGCTGTCGAACGTCACGGTGTATGTGGTTACAGGAGCGGAGACCGGGATCCATTTGGCATAGAGGGTCATAGACCTGTTGACGCCTGCATCCCAATTGACGGGGTTGGTGAACTCAGGTTCGTAGAACCAACCGTCGAAGGAGTTGTTCGCTTTGGTAGGGTCTGCTGGTTTCGCTGCGGGTACGTTGTAGGCGGTCTGCTCTATTTGAGCTACCGCCGAACCGCCGTTGGATTCAAAGGTGATGACCGGGAATCCCATGATCTGCACCTTGTAAACCTCGACCGTGGATCCCTTGGGGTTGCTGGTTGTTTGGGTTATGTAGTATGTTCCCTTTGTGGCATATGTGTGCCTGGGGTTCCATTCCGTGCTGTGCTCGGAACCGTCGCCGAAGTCCCAGTCGATGGTCTGGGCGTCGGATCCGTCGAATACGAACTGCAGGGTGTATGAGTAGAACTCCCCGTAGTCCTTGTCGTATGCCTCGTCGGCATTCGCTTCGCTGATCGCGAAAGGCACCGCCATGAAGATGGCGGCGATTATGATTGCTGTTGTTCTGATATCATATTGCATAGATGATCGCACCTCCTGCGGGAGATGATGTGAATTCGAGGGACGAGATGACAGTGACTGTGAAGGTCTTGGTCGCAGACGTGTATCCGGACTTGGAGAAGGTCAGGGTGATGTCGTAGGTCCCTGTCTGGGTGGGTGTTCCCGATACCGTGGTTCCCGTAGACGAGAGCCATGATGCTCCGCTGATTGATACGGAGCATCCGCTGACGCTGACCGTCGGGGAGAACGACCAGTAGTTGCCAGCTACGGCGTACTGGTCGGGGGTACCGGATACGATTATGGTCAACTGTTTCCAAACAGCGTACAGCTGGGTGGTCCCGTAATCGAAGGAGTACGAGGATCCTGCGCTGTATGTCGCGGTGGTGGCTGAACTGGACTTGGACCATCCGAGGAACTGATATCCCGATCTCGTCGGTGTGGTTGACGAGAGCTGGATGGTCTTCGTTGCCGATGAATCGGTATAAGTTTGGTTTCCGGGAGCTCCGGAACCGCCGTTGGCGTTGTACTTGACCGTGTAACTGTACGTGTACACGGTATCCGATGTCATCTGGACCGCGGGATAGTAGGAGGCCTTTTTGGTCACGGTGACGGAGTCTCCGAGACTCGATCCATAGAGGGAGGAGGCCATGTTGTAGTTGCTTGAGGAGTAGGTGGTAGTGTATGTGTAATTGGATCCGGAACCGTTCTCCGTCGCCTTCCCGTACCAATCGACGTCGATGGAGGTTCCGGAAGCGATGGTGTAGGTCTTGCTGTTCGAGGTGACCTTGTCGTTGTCAACCCCGAGCAGCTTGAAGCTGTCCCAATTACCCTTGTAGATGGTGATCTGATAGTTCGTGACGTTCTGCTGCCATACCGCATACAGGGTCTTGGATCCGTTGTATGAGACGGATATGGAATCCCCTGCAGTGTAGGTTGCTGAAGTCGCAGAGCTCGAAGTGGACCATCCGAGGAAGGTGTATCCGGATCTGGATGGTTGCGTAGACGATACGGTAAAGGTGTGACTGCTAGTACTGGTGCCGGTGTAGGATTGGGTGCTGGGTGCGCCCGAACCGTTATTCGCATCGTAATATAGATAGCAGGTATAGTTCGTGGTCTGGGCCGATCTGGTGAAACTGGCGGTTATCGACTTCGCGGATGTAATCGTTCCCGATGTGCTGGACCATTTGGAGAACGAGTATGTGTAGGACGATGTGGCGGAAGAAGGAGTCGCCGTCACGGACTGACCGTCGCTGAACGTGATCTTGTTCCCGTTGGCGGTGTATGTGGTGCCTGAAGCGACGGATACGCTGGTCTTGCTGACGGAACCGTAGCTAGATGGGCTCGCAGAGAAGGATACGGTGTACTTGGTGGTGGATGCCGCCTTGACGGTGACACCATATAGGAGGTCCTCGAGCTCATCTACCCCTCCCTCGTCCATGATGACCAGACGCATGTAGTATTTGCCCGGGGACAATGTGGATTTGGCAGTAAGTACGAGACCGTTGGCATTCGGTTCCAGATCGTATTTTGAAGACTGGACCCAAGTCCCCCATGTGGTACTAGTAGCCAATCCGCATGAGTAGTTTCCACCGGCCGCCTGGATCAGATCCCACCAGTCCTCATGGAGGTCGTCGACCCAGTAGAAGGTCTTGGTCTCGCCCACGTTTATGGTGAGATCGTCTTCCACGATGTCCACTGCATTGGAATCATCCGAATCAAGGACGATATGAGTGACGGCAGCCAGCAGGATGGCCGAGGCGATGACGATCATGAGCTTGTGCTTGAAGTCCATGCTATCACACGGCGTAGATGATCGCACCGGCTGTCGGTACACTGCTGAACACCAGCTGGTTAAAGACGTTGACGTCCACGTCGACGGTGACTGTCTGACCTGCTGCGGATGTGACCATTACAATAGCGGTGAGGTCCTGTTCGGCGGAGTTGTCGATGGCATAGAGCTTGCCGTCAGCTATTCTTACTGAAAGGCCTGCGGCTTCAGTGGATGCCGTCATGACGTTCCCGGAACCTCCGGTGACCGTGAATGCTACGGTTGAACCTTCGGTACCTGCCAGGAGGTTGAGTGTCGTGTCCCCGGAGATGGCTAGAGTATCCTCCACATCCACTTCGATATCGACCGTTGCGGTCTGTCCGTATACTGTTGAGCAAGTGACAGTGATGATCTGATCCATTCCTATGGTAGTGGGATTCACTACCACGAGCGTTCCGTTGTCAACGGAAGCTCCGTTGAACTCGGATACGGACCAAGTCTTGGCCGAGGATTCGGAGGATGTTATGGACACGGATATTTCGGAAGCATTGTTCTTGTAGGTTAGGATGGAGTCGTCGCAGCTCAGGGTTAGAGCGGGTTCCGACTGGATGGTGATCTGCTTGGTCGCAGACTGGGAAGGTCCGTGGGAAGATGTTCCCGTGATGGTAATGGTGGAGGACTGGACTGCAACGGATCTTCCGGAGACGACTCCCGTATCGGAATTCAGAGAGAATCCCTCGGGGAGGGTACCGCTGGTGACCGCCCAGGTGACCCCGATATCCGATCCGTTGGCGATTACATCGGAGGATACCGTTGTGTTGTAGGACCTGATTGTCTGGACTTCGCCTCCGACGATCTTGGAGTATACCGTGAAGGATACTTCCAGATCCTTGGACTGGCCGTTGGCGGTCGCTGTCAGGTAGACAGTCTGGAGTCCGATCTCGGTGGGGATACCGGAGACTTGACCGTTGGAGAATGTGAGTCCTGCAGGCAATATTTTCCCGGGTGTGACAGCCCAGGAGACGGCTCCCATGTCGGAAGTTCCGGTGGGCGTGAAGCTGATGTTGCTTCCCTTGACGATGTCGTTGATGGTTCCGGATACGTTCAATCCGTTGACCACGGTGAACGTGACGTACTGATAGGCTGTCTGGGCTATCGGGGAAGTCATGCTGGCCTTGATCACGATATTGTAGACGGTGCCTACTGTTGCTGAGGTGGGGATGTTCACGGTGATCGTCTTGTTGGAGACGGAACCGATGTTCCCGTCGTTGACCTGAAGTGATACGGTCAGATACTGTGTGAGATCGCTCGGGAATTCGGGTGTGTAGGTCCACCTGTATCCGGGAGCGATGTTGATGTTCGTCGCTTCACCGTATGTAGTGCTCAGGTCTTCACCGATGGCGTCGGATTCCTCCGAGAACACGAAGGATCCCGCCAGGAGCATGGCGAGGACCGCGAAGGCGGCGATGAGTTTCTTGTCGTTTAACATGTTTTCAACTCGTTTGATTGGGAGGTTTAGATACGGACCTCCCGACCGTTGTTCGATTGCTTTGGAATGGCGAGGTAGACCGCAGTGAGGATCAGCAGGGAATACAGGAGAACCGGCAGCCAGTAGATCCCCAGGAAGGACTGGAAATCCAGCCCGGAGACGTACTCCACGCCGGAATCGTCCTGTGTAAGCCAGGAAATGCCCAGATCTATGCCGATCCAGGCGAGCATCGAGGCTATCGCGGGGATTATCGCAGGGAGGGGCAAGAGCAGCACCTCCTTCCGATACGGCGTCTGATCATCAGCGCTATCGTTAGAAGTCCAAGGACGGAGATCAACCAGAAATCCGGGTCATCAAGAGCATTGGCCATGACGTCCCATACCGTTGTCACGGGAACGACGATTTCCGTCATCGGTATCCTCTCCTGTTGTGGAACCTGTTCAGCAGCCTTTTCAGACAGGTTTTGTTACTTCCTGCGGTCACAGGATGCATGTCGCGGAGGACGAACAGAGAGATGGCGATCACGGCGATGATGAAGAACACGGCCATGACCACCAAGTAATCATGGTTCTGCTCCTCCAGATCTTGGATGTCGGTACCCCTGATGGTGAGCTTCAATGTCTTGGAATCCGACGTACCGTTGTCGTGGTGGACTTTGACCGTAAGCTCGAAGATGCCCTTCTCCTTGGGTTCAACCCTCAGGACGTTGTCCTTCACCGTCACGAAATCGGATGCCGAACCGGAGACTGTGATTATCTCTCCGGATCTGAGCGACAGGATGATGTCCTGCTTCTCGCCCAGCAGCATCTCGAAATCCGTCAGCCGGAGGACGTCGGTCCTCTCGGAGGGCGCGATGTCGATGGAGACGGTCTTCGAGCATGAGGTCTCTGAGACGTTGTTCACAGCCTTGCATACTATTGTGTACCTGCCTTCGGCCGCGTAGGTGAATCCGTTGCCCTGTTCCGGTATACCGTCGCCTGTGAAATCATAGGTGTAGAACGATGCGTTCTGTCCTTTGAACAATGCCACGACGGTATGACCGTCATCTCCGACCTCGACGTCGAAATCCGCTACGGGAGCCGATGTCTCCGCCTGGTAGACGGTGATAGTCCAGGATTCCGATCCCGCGGTTACCTGATATGAACTGCCGACATCGTAGCGGTCAGGGGTGCCGTAGATCACGGTGTATTCCTTGTCCCCCACGGTCTCGTTCCTCACGGAGAACGGAGAACCGCTCTGAACCGAAGCGTCGATGCGTCCGTCGATCACGTAGGAATATTCGATACCGGACCATGCGGCTTCCCTGTAGTAGTTATCCAGACAGATGATGTCCACCGTGGATGAGACGAAAGATCCGTCCTGACCGGCTATGGTGCAGGTGACCGTGAATGCTCCGGATGTCGGGAACTCGTACAATGCTGTGGCCGACGATGTGGCGAACACCCTCTGGTCGATGGACCAGATGATGTTGCCGGCGTTGGCGTATCCTGAAAGGACGAAGTCGTAGACCCTAGGCTCGGTTGCCCTTGGCGTTGCCGTTATGGTTCCCATGACGGGAGCGGGGGCCGATGCCTGTCTTTCGTTCACTTTCACGAATACGGTGTTGCTCACGTCAACGTATCCTTCCATCGATGCGGTATAGGTCACGGCGTATGTCCCGACGGAGGAGAGCGTTCCGGTTATGGTCCTGTCCTCGACCCTCAGACCTGCGGATCCGCTGACCTGGTTGCCGTCAAGGGTGACGGAGACCAATGAAATGGAAGCATTGGTGGGATTGGTGACAGGGGTGTAGGAGAACAGATCCCCTTCACTCAGGACGTATTCTATAGGTTTGACGATGGTGATCGGGACGTTGATTGTGATCTCCGCTTCGCCGGAGATGTATCCGGTGTAGGATGCCTCTATGAGAACATGATATGTCCCCGGGAGGACATCGGTCATGTCCAGTTCGATGTCGTGACCGTCTATCGTCACATTCTTCTGGGAAAGACCTCCGTACGAGGATACCGACAGCATCGCATCTGCTGGATCGGAATGCATCGGCAAGGATGCGGTCTGACCGCTGGTGACGGTGGCTGTGGAGTCAGAGATCTGGACGGTGTTCCTCTCCCAGACGGCATAGAGGGTCACATTTTCGGTAGCCTTGTACGAAGAGAGGGCGTCAACTGAGGTGGCGGATACCGCCCACCCCTTGAAGGTGTATGCTCCGGAGGAGTGGGTGGCTTGAGGCAACGATGCGTATGAACCTTTGCTAATGGTCTCCGACCATGTCGTATTGCCGTTCACGAGACCGATTCCTGCGTCATAGGTCACGGTGCACTCGCCGGCGTAGACGAGCACGGTGAACCTGTAAAAGTTGGAATCGTCCGAAAGCATGAAGGAGTATGTCCCCTGCTGCGCCGCCAAGGTTCCGCGGATGTATGTGTTGTACTTCCAACCGTACCAGGTCTTCTCGACCTGATCCATATCCAACCGCAGTCCGTCCGGGAGGGAACCGCTGTATAAGAACAGTCCTTCCCGTCCGGTGATCTCCGTGATGTCGGTCTCGACCTGCTGGCCTACCTCGTATTCCAGATTGTAGGTGTTGATGTAGGCGTCGGAACCATCCGCGGGGATGATGGCCGGGGCCATGACCATGAGCAAGGCCATAGCTATCATTGAGACGCGTATGATCCCGTTCATGACATCACTCCGGGAGCTGTCTCCTGAGGGGTCTGGGGTTCTTGAAGAACAGCAACGGGTTCTCCCTCACGACCTCTACCATGGCTTTTCTATCGGAGGTGTTCGTCTCCGGATCGGTGATGACCCTGAGTGAGAACGCAGTGTTCTTCGCACGGTTATTCCTGTTGACCGCTCCGACGAAGAACTTCTTCTTCGCGGGGGACATCTGATCGAACTCCTCTTGGGGCTTCCAGAACCTGGATCTCAGGGAATCCCTGTGCGGAGCATTCGCCACTTCCTCCGCCGAAGCGAAGAGCTCCGGGTGCTGGTCCTTGAAAGCGATGAGGTTATCCACCGTCTCGACGTTGGAGTTGGGGTTGTTCACGACCTTGTCGAAGTACCTGGTCCTGGAGATGTTGTCCCTCAGATGCGTGACCGTGTTCGCGATCTCGTTGGGGGAACGGGCCTGATCGACGGGCTTGTGCTGGAAGTTGAAGAACCTCCTCCTCTGATTCCTCTGAGCACCGGACTTCTTCGGTCCGAGCATCATGTAGGCAGCGAACTGTTCGTCGTTGGCCACCAACGCTGAGTTGGAATTAAGGAAATACTTCGCATTCTCCACGGTCTGCGGATTGGATTCGGAGTTGTTGACGATCTTCTCCAGGAACAGCCTTCCGCGGATCGGGTTGCCGAATCCCTTTAGGATCGCACCGAGTTCGTCTATGGATCTAGCTTCGGATATCGGCTTCTTCCTTCTGAAAAGTCCGTTGCCCTTGGCGTAGGTGTCCTGTCTGGGCCTGAACGTCGTCAGCCTTCCGCCGTCATGCCACTCGCCGACGGGGTTGCCGGAGGGATCGTACGAATTGCCGTATGCGTCGTAGCTGTAGCCGTCAGAGTAGACGCGTCCGTTGGATCTGTTGCGATAGCCGCCGGAGAATCCCCTCTCGGCCACCCAGGAGCCCTGGGATCTCCTGAACTGATTGTCGTTCTGTCCCTTGCGCCTGGTGGCCTTCATCTGTTCGTCCGAAAGGAACCTGTTGGGGTTCTGCGCCCTGAACTGCCTTAGGAGGCTGAGGTTCGCGTCAGGGGTGTTCGGATTCGTCATGCACTTGTTGTAGTACCTCGTGGCCTGCAGCGGCGACATCCCGCCGAATATGCGGGTCACCTCCGAAGGGCTGAGGTCCTGTGGTCTTCCTAAATCGTTTGTTGAAACCATTTCGTTCACCTGATCGGTGTGTAGCCCGGATTTGGCTCCCTCCGGGCGGGGGAAGTTCTCGGGGGACGGCGAACTGTTACTTTTAGGGGGTTGAATGTCTACATGCCGATGTACCGTCCCCTTTCCTCTCACGTCATACCCTTGGAATTCCAGACCTTGAGGACGGTCCGATTCCCGAGTGTGTCCACCTGTACCACTTTGACGAGGGATGTGTTGTCCAGCTCCATGAGCTTCTCAGCCCTGGAGTAGGCCTCATCCCTGTCCTCGGAGTGCAGCTTCTTCGTTCTGATCTCCGAGTGGTTCAGGAAGTACGTGTGGACGATGACGTATTCCTTGACCTCTGTCATGCGCCCCTGAACTGGGCCATAAGCTCCTTTCCTGTAGCGGCATCACCGCTGCTGGTGACGGATTCGATGTCCACGCCTTCGAGGATTACGGCCATGTCGTTGGCGAAATCCGCGAACTCCTTCCACCACTTCCCCTTGAGAGGGAGGTCGAGGAACTCGTTTCCGAACTTAGCGGTGAGCCTGGGTACGGCGGGGGAGCGGGCACCGGTCCTCTCATCGAACTTGCTCGAGAGCTTGAGTCCGATGTAGATCGATCCAGAACTGAAGGACCTCACGGGGGTCTTGATCTCCTCCTTGTTGTCCGTCATGTTCACAGATCCGAACTGTGTCTTGAGGTCGTTTGCAATACTGTTCTTTGCTTCGTTCTTGACTGTATCAGCCATGTCGTTTTTCTCTCCTTTCGAGTTGTTTTCCCGCAAAATTGCGGTAAGTAGTTTGAACAGTTCTGCAATACTAATTTCATAATCTCCGATTGTGCGGTTGCACTACAATCCGGCATGTTCAAGGTTGCTCCTGAATAGAGGCAAACCCTTTCAGAATCACGTCCTAGAACGGATATTTCCGAAATGCTGGCTAGGGGGGTTGTGACTCCCGTCTGGAGCACTCATTATTTTACACACTGATTCTGGACAAGCGTATGGCTGCCAAGTCTACGGAGATGATCCGAGCCAGAGTTTCTCTTTTCAGCCGATAATACTCTTGCGGTAAGCATCGCTCCTCTTGGAGATTTCCTCTACATTTTTATCCGTAACCAGATGGACCTCTGGAAGGTCGTCCGGGTGCTCCCTGAGGAACGTCTCTAGGAGCGCCTGGTCGGAGAAGTCCATGTTCTTGAGGTAATTCCTGCTCCAGTTCTCCGCTATGAGCGATGCGGAGTAAGC
>SUST01000007.1:0-11905 GCA_015063285.1 Thermoplasmata archaeon | reverse complement strand
AGCGCCTGGTCGGAGAAGTCCATGTTCTTGAGGTAATTCCTGCTCCAGTTCTCCGCTATGAGCGATGCGGAGTAAGCACCCTTGTCTGCGAACGCGCTGGCAAACAGTGCCGCAACAGTGGTGTCCTCGGACATGACTGCGATGTTGCATCCTCTCACGGTGAATTCCTCTCCGTTGAACGAAAGTGCTAATCCCTGTGCATCGCGGACGAGGTCCAAAGGCTGGAAGTCGGTCGCCGCACTTCCGATGTACATCGTGGATTCCAGATCAATGGACGTAAGTCTTCTGATGTCCAACATCCGGTAGGCCTTCCTGTGGGATGTCATCGGGTCGCAGGATTCCATCAAGCCCATCGCGCCCAGGGTCGAGATCTGGGAGGGGAATACCGAATCCAGGGTCTTGATGATCTCTATGTCCGCATTCATCAGTTCGGTCGGGATGTTGAGTTCATAGAACTCTCTGGGTACGCGCAGTTTGTTGATCTCCGCTGTCAGGTCCCTGATTTTGCGGGCCTCCGAACGCCCCATCATGGATTGGTCTATGCAGAGCTTCGTATCGCTTACCTGACAGAGCGGGACGTTGAGTCTTTCCAGGACCTCCATCATGCCATGCTCGTACATCGATGTGGTGATGTAGGAGGGCAGAAGGTTGGAGATGTAGTTCATGGTCCTCTTGGCATTGGGCATGATCTGCAGGTTCTTCTTGCTGTATTCGTGCATCAGATGGTCAGTCGCGCCGCTCGCTTTGAGGAACGGTACGCACCATTTGTAGTAGCTTCCTGCTGTGGCATCCTCTCTGCTGAGGACATATGAGGTGAGCCTGTCGTATCTTTCAAGGACATCGAAGAAGTGCTTCCCGTTTTCTATGAAATCTCCGCACAGGTCCCTCACGTCATTGTTCCTGGTGAGGAAACCCCAGCATGAGCACATCACGTATCTGTCAGGGGGAAGACCAAGTTCAACGGTCGGGTCGAATTCGTCCGGCATCCGATCACTCCAAGGAAGCATCGACCTGTTTCGTCAGGTCGTACGGTGCATCTAGTCTCTTACCTTCGGAGTACAGGCGCTTGTCCTTTATCTCAACCTTGCCGTCGGCGAATTCGCGTATCGTCGCGACTATGAGGGGAAGTTCGCGTTTTGCACCATCTTCCCTTATCTTCATGAAGAGGGGGTTCTCCGGTCCCTCCTCCTGCTTGATCTGATCGAGGGACTTGGTCTTGAGCTTCTCATCCATTTCCGCCCATAGCTTGTCGTAGTCCCCTCCGCGGATGGGGAACCCGCAGTATGTAAGCGCGGCACCTCTGTCCCATTCCTCTGTGCAGATGTGCATCATAATTCCTTGTCTGTCGGCGTTCTCGGAGATCAGCTGCCAGATGACCTCCTGCCAGGTACCTTTCGGTCCGTCGGGAAGGGCGGGGTGCAGGTTCAGCATGTCATATGCTTTGCAAGTCTCATCGTCCATCCACATCATGTATCCCGCTAGGATTCCGAGGTCGAATTCATACTTCCCGGTAAGCTCCCTCAGGAGCTTGCCGTATTCGTTGCGCCACTCCTCCTGGTCCTTCTCCCAGAGGTCTGGTTTGAACTTCTTCCAGGATGCCGTTACTAATGGTATGCCGTACCCTTTCACCATATCGAAGAACATCTTCCTCTGGTCTTTCTTGGGGTTGTTCTCCTCGTCGTTGTCCCAATTACAGAAGACGAAGGCGATCTCGATATCCAGATTGCCTTTCTCCTTTTGGTCCATGACGGCTTTCAAAAGATTGCGGGATCCGGGACCCCTGCCTGTAGAGAACCAACCAAGTCTAAGCATCGATTGGTAAACGGTATCGTCCGATAAAAAGGGAGTCGGACGTCATACGTCGAATAGCACCGTGATTGAGGGGGTATCGCGGTCAATCTCCATCATATGATAGGTCACGGCCTTCACCTCGGACCTTATCCTGTGCCTGTTCCTGTCCAAGGTCTCCCCTTTGGCATGGCAGATGACATCGTCGCCTTCGAAGCGGACGTTGAACTCCTTCAGGATTAGGTTGTCCGCATCCTCTATGAAGAGCATCTCTGAAAGGAACGAATAGAGTCTGTCCTCGTCGTCTATCCCCGAGACACGGATATCGGTCTCCTCGGAGGTACCGATCCCGGAGAGGTCCACCGTCTGGTCGAACAGAGCGTAGGCCGCATTGCCGAAACATTCCTCCAGTGTGGATCCGAAGGCCCTCACCATCATGTCGGCGGTGTGGTCTATGAGGATGTACCTTTCCATGATGGGATGAAAGGGTTCTTCATAATAGTAACCATCGTTCACCTTATATGATGCCCCGTGTGATTCAGGCAGCATCATGGATGAAGCGGTCTTCGACAGGGCGAAGGAATTCGCCAAGGGATTATTCGAGGGTGACAGCAGCGGGCACGACGTCTACCATACGCTGAGGGTGCACGACTTAGCACGCACCATCTGTTCAAAGGAGGGCGGGGACATGGACATCGTGCGTCTGGCAGCCATATTGCACGATGTGGATGACCGTAAGCTCTTCGGTGAGAACGGATTCGCCAACGCCAGGAGATTCATGGATTCCGAGCACATAGATTTGGACGACCAGATGTTCATCTGCGATATCATTTCGGAGATCTCCTTCAAAGGGAAGGATTCGGTGAGGCCATTATCTCTAGAAGGGAAGATAGTGCAGGATGCAGACCGTATGGATGCGATCGGTGCGATTGGGATCGCCAGGGCATTCGCATACGGGGGAAGCAAGGGGCGTGCCATGCACATTCCCGGAGAGGGTCCCAAAGAGGGTATGTCCGAGAAAGAGTACTTCGCCAATTAGGGGACGTCGGTCAACCACTTCTACGAGAAGCTCCTGCTTCTCAAGGATATGATGAACACGCAGACCGCCAAGGACATGGCCCAGGCCCGCCATGATTACATGGTTGGTTTCTTGGATGAATTCATGGCAGAATGGGACGGCAAGCGCTGACCAGTGCTATCGAACCACTTCTTAGCGGGCATGTCTATTTTTATCATGAAAGATAGTAAGGTAGGTCATGCGCATTACGATCGTAGGCTGCGGTTCCAGGGGCACGAAGCTCGCGGAGGCGGCAGACAAGATGATGGAAGTCAAGAGGATCTATCTCTTGGATGAGAACAAGAAACGTGCTGAGGAGGTCGCTGCGTCGATAAACAAAGCAGAGATCATCGATAATATCGACGAGGAGCTCTATCATTGCGACCTCGTTATCGAATGCGCTACACAAGAGGCGGCCAAATATATCATCCCCAAGGTCGTCGCAAGAGGCGTCGATGTTATGGTCATGTCCGTGGGAGCTCTGGTGGATGATGAGTTCAGGCAAAGCATCATTGAGAAGGCCGCGCAGTGCGACTGCAAGGTATACATCCCGTCAGGGGCTATATGCGGAACCGACGGACTCAGGTCATCGACCGTGGGAGAGGTCCAGGAAGTGGAGCTCATCACCACCATGCCCCCAGTCAGCTTCGAAGGCATCCAGTATGTCATCGATGAGGGAATCGATCTCTCATCAATCAAGGAGAAGACCGTTCTTTACTCAGGCAGTGCGAGGGAGGCCGTCCAGCTGTTCCCCAGAAATGTTAATGTCGCGGCCATAGTCAGTATCATGGGTATCGGGTTCGACAGGACCAAGATCACCATCGCCGCCGATCCGGACACCAAGATGAACACCCATGAACTGAAGATAAAGGGTGAGTTCGGAAAGCTGTGCACCCATACCTACAACGTTCCCTCCCCCATCAACCCCAGGACATCCAACCTGTCCGTTTTCTCAGCGATCTCCGCATTAGAGAGGATCGTCAAGAATCAGTGGGTAGGGATCTGATCCGTATGTCCAAGACGAGGGCCGAGAGGCTTATCGAGAATGCCGAAGGTATGGATGCAGTCGTCATAATGAATGACGGCGAGCCGTTCCTGGATTCCACGTTCTGGTATCTCTGCGAACAGCCCGGAGGAGTTTTCGAGAGCTGTTTCGCAGTTGTTCGCGGTGACGGTTCCCTGGACGTCATAGTCAATGCCTTGGAAGAGGAATCCGCCAAGGAAGGCGTGGGGAATGTCTGCGTCTATCACGATGCCAAGGAGCGCGAGGGTTTCCTGAAGGATGCGCTGAAAGGCTGCAAGAAGGTAGGGTTCAATGTCCATTCCAGCACATATGCGATGGTATCCTATGTGAAGAGGATTAACGAGGGTATAGAAGTCGTCGATGCCGGAAAGGCGATTGATAGCACAGTTTCCATAAAGGATGCGAAAGAGATCGAGGCTACCAAAAAGGCGTGCAGGATCTCATCAACGGTCGCGAAGGAACTGCCCGATTATCTTTCCGAGGGAGTCTCGGAGAAAGAGGTGGCCTCCAGGATGGACAACAGGATGCGCGAGCTCGGAGGTTCCGGGAATGCATTCGATACCATAGCAGCGTTCGGACCATATTCAGCACAGCCGCATCATATGCCCTGCGACTACAAGCTGAAGAAGGGCGACACGGCACTTTTCGATTACGGGACCAAGTACGACAGGTATTGCTCCGATATGACCAGGACTCTGTTCCTGGGCAAGCCTCCGGAGATCCTCGAGAGGGCATATGAGGTCGTCAAAGAGGCCCAGTTAGCGGGTATCGCTGAATACCGTGAGGGCGCCAAGGCGAACGCGGCAGACCTCGCGGCAAGGAAGATTATCGACGAATCAGAGTTCAAAGGAACTTTCATCCATGCATTCGGACACGGCATCGGAATGGATGTTCACCAGGCGATCTCCATATCTCCCAAATCCGAACAGATACTCCATGCAGGTAACATAGTCTCCGCAGAGCCCGGCATATACATCCCCGGTGTCGGGGGCATAAGGATCGAGGACACGATACTCGTGACAGAGAACGGATGCGAGATCCTGACGGATTTCGACCATTCGTTCACAGTTGTCTGATCAGAAGGTCTGTTCGATAACCAATCTTTGTCTGTCGCCGGCATTCTCCATCTCGGAGCAATCGCCGATGACCTTTCCGATCTTGATCATCGGATAGGGTGCAACAGGTTTTCCGTCCTCTCCGCTGAGCGGCGTGGGACCGAAGAATATGCAGAACGCACCGGCTCCCGGCCAGTAGGCTATGTCGCCGACCTCCATGTCCTCGGTGCGGCCTTCCTTCGGGAGGACGACCTTCAGAGGCATATCGCAATAGATCATGGAACCGAGCATGTTGATGTCCAGTTTATGAGGGCTGTCCAGCCATATGGCGTTGGAGATGTCCGAATCGTCTAACTGCGCCTCGAAGTTGGCTGTTCTGGTCCTGATGACGATCTTGTTCATGGTAGCCCTCATTTCTTCTGGAAGAGGCTGCGGACCTCTTTACCGACGGCCTCGATCTGGAGCTTCTTCTGTTCGTTCTCCATCCTGTTTAGACCGGATAGTCCGTCCTTGTAGTCAGCTACCCATTCATCCTTGAACTTACCGTTCTCGATCTCATCCAGAACTTCCCTCATGGCTTTCTTGGATTCCTCTGGGATGACCCTGCGGCCTCTGGTGAGTCCGCCGAACTCGGCAGTGTTCGAGACCTCTTCCCACATGTAGCTGAATCCGCCCTTGTTTATCATGTCGGTGATGAGTTTCGTTTCGTGTAGGGTCTCGATGTATGCCATCTCTGGCGGATATCCTCCTTCGACCAGGGTGTCGAACCCATTCCTTATGAGTTCAGTGAGGCCTCCGCAGAGGACGGCCTGTTCTCCGAACAGGTCCGTGAATGCCTCGAATTCGAAAGACTGCTCGAATGCACCGGGATGTGTGGCGCCTATGGCCTTGGCAAGGCCCAGTGCGATCTCCATGGCGTGTCCCGAACGATCCTGGCGGACACTTACTAATGCGGGCACCCCGTATCCTTCCAGGAAGGTGCTCCTCACACCTGCTCCAGGTCCTTTGGGGGCCATCATGATGACGTCCACATCGTCCCTGGGGACGATGGTCTTGTAAGCGATGGCGAAACCGTGGGCGAAACAGAGGGCTGAACCGCTCTTCATGTTATCTCCGATATACTCTCTGTAGATGTCGGGCTGGATCTCGTCAGGAAGGAGCATAAGGATGACGTCTCCCTCCTTGGCCGCATCTGCGAACTCGCAGACTCTGAACCCTTCTTCCTTGGCCTTGTTCCATGACTCGCCGTTCTTCCTTACGCCTATGATGACGTCCAGACCGGAATCGCGGAAGCAGAGGGCCTGTGCCCTTCCTTGGGAACCGTACCCCAGTACGGCGATTTTCTTGCCATCGAAGATCTTCAGATCGACATCGTTCTCATGGTACAGATGCATATCTTCACCTTGCTGACATCTCTAGCAATGACATATGATTAATAATTTTACAAAGAAAGGTGCCCGGGGGTCCCGGGCAAGGGTTTCAGGCAACTTCCACTATTGTAGAATAGCGAGAATGGATGTAAGGTTTCATGCTGTTAGGGACAGTGTCTAGTTCGTAGTTTTCAGCTGTAGTTTCTGCATAGCTCCAATCTTTGCCATTTGTCAGATATACTGCTCCTGCCATATGGCCTGGTAAAAGCCACATGGCTGTGCGATATTCCATGTTCATCTTCTCTCTGCACTGGTGTGCTATGGCGCAGAATAGGATCGAGGTGTCCTCGCAGTCTCCGCCTTCATCGAACAGCGTTTCCAGCGGGAACTTCCAGTACTCTGTTGTACCCATGTATTCCTCGTCGGTCTGGTATTCGATGTATTGGGTGAACGCAAGGATGTAGCTCAGAAGGGTGGTTTCGCTGATGTTGGAGTGGCGTTCCTTCAGAGCCGCGATCATCTTGTCGACCAGTTCCTCCATGTACGGAGCCATGACCTTGTCTGTATAACTGTAGGTGACGAAGGTCTTGTCGCGGATGTGGTCGTTGCTCTGGCATCTCTGCTTCACGCTATACAGATTCTTGGCATAGAGGTAGTCGTCATAGTCGATTCCGATGGTCACGGTGTACTTCGCTTTGTTGTATGTCCAAGTGAACGTACGGTCCACGTCTCCGGTCACCTTGATGACGAAGTATCCGTTACCAGCCTCTGACTTCGCTACAATCTCATACATTCCGCCGTCAGCGAATGTGAACTTGCCATCTTCTGAGGAGAATGTCTCATCGGTATCGATATTGGTGATCTCGAACGTTCCGCCCGAGACTCCTAGCAGGTCGTCCAGATTCAGATCAGTGTCGGAGGCCAGGCTCATGTCGGTACCGTTGCTGTTCAGAGCATATATGGACATGCTTCCGCCGATGATGAGTTTGTACGTCTTCTCTTTGGAGAGCAGCGTCTTGCTCTCGTCGTACCATCCGCTGAATGTCACTCCAGGTTCGGTGGAGGCAGTGAGTGTAACCGAGGTACCCGGTTTGTAGGGCCCCTCGTTCCCGGTGACATTGATCCCATATCCTTCCAGGACGGTGAGTTCGCAGTCGCTCTCCACTTCCGTGACTGTCTCTGACTCCAGGGTGTATGTGACGTTGTACTCCACCTTGTAGAGCAGTCCGATGACCTCATAGTGGCTCAGGATCTTGTAAGTGATCCATCCGTCGACTTCGGTCCATTGCGTCTCTGTCATTCCGCTGTCGTAGTAGAATTTGGTGACCTGACATTCCTTCGGCCCATAGATGGTGTCGATGGTCTCTACTCCGAGATCCTCTGATTCGCGCTCGACCTCTGAACTCCAGTATGAAGAGGAGTCCTCTTCTGTGTAACTCTGCTGTATGTACTTGTAGGTATACTGGGTGATATCGTCGTTGCGGATGTAGTAGGAATTCTTGTCAGGATTGTAATACAGGTAGGTGCAGGTCAATGATCCTCCGATGTCATAGGAGTTCATTCCCCTTTCATAGTATCCGCTCTTCACGAACTTGATGGCATGTCCGGACAGATCGTTGCCCCATTTCGCATACAGTGTGATATCGCCAGTGAGATCGGTCGTGTCCCCGTTGAAGAATTTGCTGAATTCAGAATCAAGATACCATCCGTTGAAGATGACCTCTTCCTTTGTGGGATTGGGAATATCCAGATCCTTTCCAGGTGTGTATGTCGCGGGCGCGTCCTCGTCAAAGGTTCCATCATTTAAGTCATACGTGACCTTGAATTCCTTGGTCGGCTCCGGCGCTATGCTCTCGTCGCCCGTGAATGCTATCGCACCTGCAACACATGCTAGTGCTACGGCGATTACTATTGCGACAGTTGCTACTCTGTCCATCCTGTTTCACACCTTGGCAACCAATCATCGTTCGATAGATAAAACATACGCTAAGATGCTCGGTATTGTTGAACAGTTCCAAAATGAGAGGAAAACCGGCAGAACGGTGTCTGCAAGGGGGGAATGACCCGTTCAGCCGGATGTTTAATGTTATCAGCGGATTTCTGCCGGCTTACGCTTCATTATGCCGTTGTTGTACGTGCCTGTGAACGCATCGATCTTGCTGTCGGATCCGCGCTTCACATTCCCGAACATGATTGTTGCGGGAATCTTGAGAGGAGTGTTGACTGCCTCGATCTTGACATCCGTCTTGGGTCTGTACAGTCCGACCATCTTTCCGGATTCCGCCTTGACGATCATGTCCTCTCCGTCGTTGAAGAAGGCGCTCTCCGGTGCTTTTGCGATGAAGATCTCTCCCACATCGCTCACGTTGTACACTTCATATCCTTTCGTGTTGACCTGACGTATCCCTTGGGAATACTCGGCCGAGACTGTAGGCTTTGCGGGTTTCGTGACTGTTTCCGTCACAGGCTTATTGTTCGACTTCATCTTGCCGAACAAATCCTGAAAGCTTACGCTGCTGTTTGAGTTTACACTCATGCTATCCCATCCGGAAAAGACAATGCGGTTTGAAAATATAAAGGTAGTACCTTTAATTCGAGAATCGGAATAAAGATGGTCCTGCGCGAGGCAGGACCAAGGGGTTTAAGATCACTCAGCGTCGTCGTCACAGAGGACTTTCTTCCAAACGAGCCATGCGAGGATTCCACCGATGATGGGTGCGACTATGAAGATCCAAAGATCCCCGAGTGCTTCGGGCTGGAAGACTGCCAATCCGATGGACCTTGCGGGGTTGACCGATGTACCGGTGAGTCCGATTCCGACAAGGTGGACCATTGTGAGTGCGAGACCGATGAAGAGTCCTGCGAACTTGTCCATTCCGTTCTTTGCGGTTGCTCCGAAGACTACAAGCACGAAGATGAATGTGAGGAAGATCTCGGTGATAAGTCCGGCAACGATGCTTCCGTCAACACCGTCAAGGGTGTTGGCACCGAATGTTCCGTGATCAATGATGTCGCTGAAGTCGATTCCCATGTGAACTGAGAACAGATAGAGGATGAGCGCTCCGGCGATGATCGCTCCGATGATCTGGAAGATGATGTATCCTACAAGATCTTTGGAGGAGAGTTTCTTGTCCAGGAACATTGCGATCGAGATTGCGGGGTTGAGGTGGCAACCGGAGACCCTTCCTACTGTGACGGACATGACTACGACGGTCAGACCGAATGCTATTGCGCAAGCAGCGATGCTGTCGGCGAGCAGCGCTGCACCGACTCCGAAGAACACCAGAACCGCTGTTCCGATGAGCTCAGCTATGTACTTTTTGATTGATGATTCCATTGATAAACACCAACGTTATTGCCAAAAGGGAAACTAGCCGATTATTTACGCTTATCTTCACACTGGGTGAACACTGCATCTAAATTTTATAGAACAGAATGGATTCGACTCCAATGAATATTGAAGGGGTCAGATTAGGATTCAGGAGAATCTGCGATTGGATACTGAAGTATCTGGGCGTGATGATGGCCATCGTATTGATGGTCTACGGATTGGTCAGTTTGGTATTCTACCAGGACGACATTCTGTTTGGCTTGGTTGTAAACATATTGCCGATCTTATGCGGACTACTGATCCTTCTCGATAAACACAGAAGTGTGTTTTGGGCTGTCGGTCTGTACGCAATAGGTATCGGTGTATCAAAGATGATATACTACGGACCCGGACTCTTTGACGGGAACATAATCATCTTCGTCATCAATCTGGTTTTCTTCGGTATGGCGGCCAATCTGGTCTATTCAGGCAGCAGGTATCTGAGGGGGAATGCAAGATCTATCATATTTGTCCTATTGGGTTCGACGGCCTTCGTGGTATTGACCGCAATTGGGCTCGCTATCGATTTCAAAGAATTCGGGGATGACTTCGATAGCTTCATTGTATATGATCTGCAGAGCATTTTCAATTTGGTTGTTTATCTGATGTACATGGGTCTGGTATGGTCGGAGCCTGTGCGTAAATCAACCAACGTTGCCATGGCCCTGCGTCTTTCCTCCGGGATTAGAGGAGTGGACGGGACAATGAAGAGGGCATCCATACCGTCACACTCAGTGCAGGGCATCGTAAACTATATCGAAGGAAAGGGGCCCTCAACAGAAGGTACGCCTATCGAGGGACCGGTATATTCCGAATACTGCTTCAGCTTCCAGGACAATTACACCACCAATTATGCTAGTCTCCAGAGATGGAACGGTCCGGATGGAAACATATATCTGGTGTTGAGGGACCACAACAAAGGATCCTTCATCGGGATCAAATCCATGCTCGTGAAGGGTGTGAAGAGAATCGAAGACTCCCTTATAATCGATTGTGCAGAAAAGGGAGAAGTGATTTTCAGGATCAGAGATGTCGATGAGGAGGACGGACCGATTACTTATGGTAAGGCCGAGGAGACGGGAGGCGATGCGGCATGAAGATAACGAGGTTGCACCGCGCAATCATCCTCATGATCGCAATGGCCGTCACCGGATTCCACATTTGGCTGTTCAGGCCGACCGTTGATCCGCTCGAGTTCCAAGAGATCTTCTGCTTCATCGTGATGCTTGCTGGAGTGGGTTGCTGTGCCTATTCGATGAAGTTCGGTCTCAAGCGCGTCCTTTCGGTAGCTATGATCGTCTTGGGAGTCTATTTGTCAGTAAGAGTAGGCGTCATGATGTTCATCGATGGCGGGGACTCTCTTGCGGCATTCCTTTTGGCTCTGGGATTAGGGTTGGTATCATGCCTACTGGGTTTCACCATATGGCTTGGATACGAATACAACATCGTCAGGGTAAGGATGTGCATGCTCATCATCATGGCCGGAAGTGTAGTAGTGATGCTTCTGGAAGGCTGGTTGACATCGGATTTCAATCTTTGGTTGGAGGATGCTCATCTATACATCATACTTACTGTCCTGTCAGGTTCGGTAGTGTTCGTCACCATGGATCCGTCGATGGACCTGCCTACAATGGCGACAGGTGCTATGGATAACATCATAGCAATGAGGAGGCGCCTGATCTGTACCGATGATGCATACATCCTCAGTTCGGATGAAGCCGCCTTGAAGCAGCATATCGATTCCGGCAGCAAGGAGCCGATAGAGGTCCTGGTGAGGAGCAACGATTCTCTGTCTTTCAACCTCATCCTCATCAGCAACGATGACGGGGAGCATCTCATCGAGTTGCGTGATCTGCAGAAGATATTCATGCCTACTTTGCACACCATGAAGTTCACCCAGGTCGTTTTCGCTGATGACCATGTCACGTTCTATGACGACAACGGAGTCTCGATGATGATCCTGGTGTTCGAACAGATACAGGAGAATATGAATCTCCCGCTCATCTTCGGACGCGAGTTGAACATCCAGAAGAAGGTTTGAATAGGGCCATCTTGAAACCATATGGCCCTTCGGGGCCTATTTCTATTCCTGTCAGGTGCACTCATAACAGTACAAAGATGAGTGGGCCTACCCGGATTTGAACCGGGGTCAATGGCTCCCAAAGCCACAAGTATACCAAGCTAGCCCATAGGCCCACTGAATACTGCGATTTATCGGACGTATAAAAACTGTAGTCTCAT